>CAZGQZ010000020.1:0-6086 GCA_964527985.1 uncultured Rikenellaceae bacterium
TTAAAATGCCAAAGCGGAATTGTTATTACTGCATCGCATAACCCTAGGGAGTACAATGGGTTTAAGGTTTACTGGGAAGATGGAGCGCAGATTGTTCAGCCTCACGATAAGCGCATTATCGATGAGGTTAAAGGTATAGAAAACATTTCACAGGTTAAGTTTGAAGGCAATGCTAGTATGATAAAAGTTATAGGGCGCGAAATAGATGAAGTTTACCTTAACACCATCGCAACGCTGTCGCTTTCGCCCGAAAACAATTTGAAGCATAAAAACTTAAAAATTGTTTACACCGCTTTGCACGGAACGGGTGTTGATTTAGTGCCTAAGGCTTTACGTAAATTCGGTTTTCAGTCTGTAACAACTATAGACGAACAGAATATTGTTGACGGAAATTTTCCAACGATTCATTCACCCAACCCCGAAGAGGCAGAAGCTTTAAAACTTGCTTTAGGTAAAGCAAAAGAGATTGATGCAGATATCCTAATGGGAACCGATCCGGATGGTGATAGAGTAGGGATAGGCGTAAAGAATAACGAAGGAGAATTTATACTTCTTAATGGTAACCAAGCGGCAACTTTGCTTATTTACTATGTGCTAACAAAATGGAAGGAAAAGGGATGGTTAACCGGCAAAGAGTATATTGTTCGCACTATTGTAACAACTGATTTGCTTAGCCACTTGGCAGACGATTTTGGGGTTGAATGCTACGAGGTGTTAACCGGATTTAAATACATTGCCGAGATTATAAGAGAGCTAGAGGGTAAAAAAACCTTTATAGCAGGAGGAGAGGAGAGCTATGGTTACCTAGTTGGAAGCTTTGCTCGCGATAAGGATGCCATACTATCGTGTGCATTTTTTCCTGAGATTGCAGCCTGGGCAAAAGAGCAAGGAAAATCGATGTATCAGCTACTAATTGAAATTTACCAAAAATACGGGGTTTACCGAGAAAGGCTAATTTCTGTAACCAAAAAGGGTAAGGAAGGAGCCGAGCAAATTGCCCTAATGATGGATAGCTATAGAGCAACCCCTCCAAAGCAGCTTGGAGGATCAAAGGTGATGCTTGTACACGATTATAACCTTCAAAAAACAGTAAACACAGCAAATAATAACATTGAAGAAATTAAGTTACCCAAATCTGATGTTCTTCAGTTTATTACCGAGGATGGATCGCGAATATCTGTTAGACCCTCGGGCACAGAGCCAAAAATTAAATTTTACTTTAGCGTAAAAGGAATAATTGGTCAGTCAGCATCCTATCACGAGGCTTTAAGTAGGCTTGACGGAAAAATTGACCAGATTGTAAAGGATTTGAAAATTGAATAATTGATAATTTGTAACCCATAAAGTTAATTAACCATGAAGAGCTACAGGAAAGAGCTTTGGTTTAATACAACCAGCCGACGAGAGTTTATAAACATTACCCCAGATGTAGAGAAATGTTTGGCTGAAAGTGGTATAAAAGAGGGGCTATTGCTGGTTAATGCCATGCATATTACTGCTAGCGTTTTTATAAACGATGATGAGTCGGGACTTCATCACGATTTTGAGGTTTGGCTTGAGAAACTTGCTCCAGAAAAACCCTACGCACAGTATAAGCACAATGGCTTTGAAGATAATGCCGATGGGCATTTAAAAAGAACCATAATGGGGCGCGAAGTTGTAGCTGCCATTACCGAAGGACAGCTCGATTTTGGCCCATGGGAGCAAATTTTTTACGGTGAGTTCGATGGTAAACGGAAAAAACGGGTACTAGTTAAAATAATTGGCGAGTAGTTTAAGGCAAGGTTATTCCGAAGAATTCCTTGAAATTATCTTGAAGCTGAGCTTCAATAGAATTTATATTAAGATTAAGCAATTTTGCTGCTTCATTGTACATTACCTCTATACTGATATCTTTATCATCGGTTTCGAGAAATATACGGTTATGCGGAATTTTTGGTAAGACCAACTGTATTTTTGATTCCTCATTAAGCAATGCTGCCCCAACCGAAAGGTAGAAACCTGCATCTAATAGCTGTTGTGCAAGTTGGGAATTTCCATTAAAACCATGAATTGCCCAAGGTTTTGTGCCAAAATGTTTTTTCTTTATCGCTATTATTTCATTCCATGCTTTAACACAATGCACAATAACTGGCTTGCTGAGTTTATCAGCAATCTCAAGCTGCTTTTTAAATACCTGAATTTGAACCACAAGGGTTGGTCCTTTGAGCTTATCTAAACCTACCTCACCAAGGCCAATAGTCTTGCAGCTCATTAGCATTTTCGAAAGCTCATCATAATTTGGAGACCCATCGGCAATGCTCCACGGATGAAAACCAATGGTAGCAAATTGGTTGCTACTTTGCGAGATTGCTTCAGGTTTAAATTGTTTAGGCTCAAGGCTTACTACAGATAAAACCTTTTCAATACTACTAGGTGTATGCGTATGAAAGTTGATTAGCATTTTACCTTATTTATTGAGCATTGTTACCGTGTACTTCCCGTTTACAAGATATTCGCCCATACAATCAGCTGTAAGGCATGAGTGAGCAGGAAGAACCGCAACAATATCACCCTCGTTTAGCTGGTTTATGCTTTTGGGAGTTGTTGCCTCAATTATTCCATGTTCCTGCGAAATTGATTTAAGGAATAAACCTTCAATTGGTTCACTCCATGTGAAGTCGGGGTTAAGGCGGCAGATGCTTCCGAAAGATTTTCCGTACTTTTTATCCTCATAGTAATCTTTTGAAAGATGAATTGCACCTCCCCAAATGCAAGCTTTTAATTGCGAAGGGTAAACCGCAACAACCGGGCATGCAAGGGCTATGGCAATATCGCTAGGCATACAAACTCCTTTACTCTGTTGTTGCATATCAAAAAAAGCAAAATTACCTGGCCTAAGCTCATCAACACCTTCAAAGCTACTGCAAAGTATGCTACTTGGCGTGTCGCCAAAAGAAATTTCTAAATTGGGAAATTGGTTGCCAAAAGTATGCTTTAGCTTTGCCAGCTGGGTTGTTGCTTGGCTACAAATACCAGTAATGCTATTTGCGTTTGCTTGATAGGTTTGTCCAGCATGAGAAATAAACCCTTTAAATAATATGTTTTTACATGCTAAAAGATGCTTAAGAATCTGCTCAATAGTTTTAATGTCATTATGAGGTAGGCCAGATCGGTTTTGCCCTGTATCAATTTCAATGTAAACCCCAATTCTACTAGTAATGCTTTTGCAAAGCATTTCACAATTTTGTACAGACGAAACGGTTGTATTTAGGTTTATTCTTTTTGATAAGGTATTTATCTCATCGTCTTGTTGAAATACGAAAGGAAATGCAATTGTTATGTCGTTCCAGCCATCGTTTGCAAAGTATTTTGCCATAGGAACCGATGATACAGCAATTTTTTGAATGCCATAATCCCTAAACCATCTGCCTACCTCAATGCTTTGGTGTGTTTTAAAGTGAGGACGAAACGATACTTTTAGCTGGTTGGCCTTTTTGGCCATTCGGCGAATATTGTTTCGGCAAATTTGCTCGTTCAGAATTAGGGTAGGTTTACTAATCATCATAAACCATTAGGTTACGTATTACGTTTCAATGGTTAGTCCATCGTAGGCAAGGCATACATTTTCAGGTAGTTCTTGCTGAACATCAGCGTATAAACCCATTTGGTGACTAATGTGCGTTATAAATGCTTTACGTGGGCTTAGCTCGTTAATTAGCTTTAGCGCTTCGGGTAGCGAGAAGTGAGAAATGTGCTTTTGTTTTCGCAGTGCATTAATTACTAGGTACTGAGTTCCTACCATTTTTTCCTTTTCCTCTTCAGGAATAAAGTTGGCATCGGTAATGTATGTTAGGTTCTCGAACCTAAAACCAAATACTGGCATTTTATAGTGAAAGGCTCTAATAGGAATAACTTTAACCTCGTTTATGTAAAATGGTAAACCATCAATGTTATGAAGGTTAACTTCTGGTGCACCAGGATATTTGTTCTCTGTGAATATGTATGAAAAATCGTTCTTTAGAGCATTTTGCACGCGTTCCTCTGCCCAAATATCCATTGGGCGTTTGTTAATAAAGTTGAATGCACGAACATCATCAATACCTGCAATATGATCGCGATGCTCATGGGTAATGAGAATTGCATTGAGCTGATCAACCTTTGCATTTAGCATTTGCTGCCTAAAATCGGGGCCAGCATCAATAAGGATTGATGAATTGTTGTGCTCAATAAGGGCTGCTGTTCTAAGCCGTTTATCTCTAGCATCGTCCGACTGGCAAACGGGGCATTTGCAGGCTATAACAGGTACACCTTGTGAGGTTCCAGTTCCTAAAAATGTAAGCTTCAACGTTTTCTTTTTTTTGAATGGTATTGTAAGCTATTTACTAGAGTTACTCGTCCTCAAAGATAGAAAAATAAGGTAAACTAGCACCATTACAGCCAGAATTGCCGAAGGAATTGCCGCCTCTTTTCCAAATAGCGCTAACGCTGTAAATACTGAGAACCCGGAACTCTTAATGGTTGCAAGCATATTCTGGGTGATGCTAATATCGGAAGGGATTTTTAACCTTTTTGCTATTAGGTTGAAGGTTAAGCCCAATCCAAAAGTTCCTATTGCAATGGTAATCACCACAAGTAGCAGTATTTTCGGATTTGTAAAGAAAACATCACGGTTAACCCCAACAGCAACAAATATAAGCAGCGCAAAACCCCAATCAACAACCTTACCCCTAATTTTCTGGATTGTTGGAAATAATCGCTTTGTTCTTAAAACTTGAGCCAACAAAAGAGGTATTATTACTAGCTGCACCATTGTTATAAATAAATTGTAAGGATTAATGCCTTTACTTTTTGCTAAAACCTCAACCAGTAGCGGTGCAACAACAATTGATGAGATAAATGCTCCTGTAACGGCAATTATTGCGTAATCGACCTTTCCCTTTAGGATGTAGGAAAAGGGGATAATTGCCACACCTGGAGGTGCGGCAACAATTACAACAAATCCGTAAAAAAGTTCATCGCTTGGCATTAGCCACCATGCTAAAGGCAGTATAATTGCACCAAAAGCGAGGTAGTTTAAAACGAACCCCATAAGGAGTGTTTTACCTATTTTCAGAGGGTTGTTTAGCAATAGAAGATTAAGCCCTGTCATTGAAAAGGTCATGGTGATACCCAGTATAAACATGTTGTAATCTTTAATGGCTGGGGCAAAATCGCCAAAAATTAGACCTGCAATTACGGCAAAAACAAGAATAGAATTTCTGTTGAGAAGTAAGTTTTTTACAATTTTCATGGGTAATGCATGTTTCGAGCTCAAATATAGCTTTAAATGTTAAAAGGTATAAGAACTCAAGTTATATCAGTTGCATAAGTTTTTTTACCTTTGGCTCAAAAATGGTAGGAACGCTTTTTCTTATTCCAACAACCCTTGGAAGCGACGAGTGGCAAGAGGTAATTCCGCAATACGTTGCTCATATTGCTAGAGACATAAGGCATTTTGTAGTTGAAGATGTTAGAACCGCTAGGCGTTACTTGTCGCGGTTACAAATGCCTGTGCCCATTAGCGAACTTCACTTTGAGTTGCTAAACGAACACTCAACATCGAGTGATGTTCATTCGTTGCTCAAGCCTTTACTCGATGGAGAACCAATTGGCTTAATTTCAGAGGCTGGCGTTCCTGCTGTGGCCGATCCTGGGGCATCACTAGTAGCGTTAGCGCACAAAAAAGGGATTAAGGTGGTACCGTTAACCGGCCCAAGCAGTATTATTATGGCTTTGATGGCAAGCGGGTTTAATGGTCAGAATTTCGCATTTGTAGGTTATCTACCTATAAACCCTAAAGATAGGGCAAAGCGCATATCTGAGTTAGAGCAACGGTCGAGAGCAGAAAATCAGTCGCAACTATTTATCGAAGCCCCTTACAGGAACAATCAGTTATTAAGCGCTTTGCTTGCTACGCTCAAGCCCGAAACGTTTTTGCATGTTTCATGCGATTTAACGCTGCCATCGGAAATTACCCTTACCCAAAGCGTAAAAGAGTGGAAAAAGAAAATGCCCGACCTGCATAAGCGGCCGAGCATTTTTGGAATTCATTCGTATTAAAATAT
>CAZGQZ010000020.1:6186-21183 GCA_964527985.1 uncultured Rikenellaceae bacterium
AGAAAATAGATACCATCAATTAGTATGTCTTCTATAGCTAATTCAGGGTAATTCTCAGCAATATACTCTTCGATAAGCTGCTGTTCATATGCTTCAGGATCGGATACTACTTTCTTCAGCTCGATATCAAAAATTATTGAAGAGTAAGGGTATAACCCACTATACCTATTGCTTCCGTAGGCCAAACTCGAAGGCATTATAAAGCGTGCTACACCTCCTTCCTTAAGGTATGAGAAACCTTCTTCAAGGCCTTTTATCATGGAAGCAGTTTCTGATTTGTACTCAGTGTATTTTGGAGTGTAATGGGTTTTTGAAGAGAACAAATCATGCAGATATGCAGTATTTTGAATTGTAGTTTCAAATACGTAATCATCCAAATTTTGGCCAGTGTAGTCAAATAGCAGATAATCTCCCTCAGCAGGTGATGCACCTTCTCCTTCGTTCTCAATAATATAGTACAATCCCGATTCTGTTGGTTCTACATTAGGGTAGTGAATACTCATGTATGCTTGTAACCGAAGCAACTCGTCGGATTCGCGATCATCAACTTCTTTTTCGCACGATACTAGTGAAACGGCAACAATTGCTGCTAAAGACAAAAAAAGATACTTTCTCATTTTAAAAACTAGTTATTATTAATCTTTATACTATCAAGTAAAATTTCGTATAGCATAGGTTCGTATGGATTAATGCTATCGTTACCCAGAGTTCCAAAGGCAAGGCATGATGGTAAAACCAATTGCGCCCGTTCGCCTTCCGACAACCTCAAAAAACCATGTAGAACCCCTTCGTTAAGCACTTGCTCGTTTAGCACAAGCTGTTTCGATTCCGAAGGTAGTTCTATAAGCTCTTCGCTGTAAAGCGATTGCCCATTAACCTTTGCGTAAATGGTATCGCCTATTCCAAACTCAGATGAATTCTCGTTTTGCTCAATAATTTTAATCCAAAAGCCAATACTATCAAGAGTAAATCCCTCTGAGTTGCCCACAAAGTTACTGATAAAATTTTGCTCTTGAAGAATTTGTTGGTTTTTAACGTAAATTATGAAGATGTCGTATGCTAATGGCGACCAAGGATCGATAGGTCCAACAAAATCATCGCCAAAGCCAAGTTCAGCAGGGAATAGTACTGTTCCCCATTCACCCTCGCGACAAAGCATAACTCCTCGGTTAAGGCCTTCAATAAAAGTTGAATTACCTGCTATTACTTCGATGGGGTTAAAATCTCTAACGGAAGTATCGAGGTTGTACTCTTCAGCAACTTCAATAATATTTGTGTCGAATATTATTCCGTTTAGCGTATATCCAATGTACCAAAAAGCAATGGAGTCGCCACTTGCAATTCTATTGCCAAAACCTTTAACCCGAGTAGCGTAGTAAACTCCGTTTTGCTTGGTATACGTTAAGTCGTTGTTTTTGAGGAAGGATTCAATTTTTGTCTCGTTGGCTACTTTCCTATCGTCATCAGGCGATCCTTCGCAAGCTCCCAAAATAATAGAAATAATTAGGAGGAGAACAAATCTGTTTATCATTTGGTTTTTGGTTTTACCTCAATTACTTCAACTTCAAAAACTACAGGAGTAAAGGCTGGAACAATACCTGTAGAGCTACCTCCCTGACCAAATGCTAGGTGTGATGGTATAATAAATATTGATCGTTCCTCGGGGTACATCATGCCAATTGCCTCTTCGAGGCCTGGAATGACTTGCCATTTTTGGCCATAAACAAACTGAAAAGCTTCGTTTCGCTTTCGGGTTGAGTCAAAGTATTTGCCGTTGAAAAATCGTCCTTCAAAGTGAACGGTTATGGTATCCCCAATTTGAATCTTATTTCCCGTTCCCTGCTGAATAGGGATGTAATAAATGCCCGATTCGGTATGGGCAAACTCGGCGGTTTGCTCATTAACGTATTGTTTTAAAAGCACTTTTTCGTATTCGCCAAAATCTTCTATCCAGTGTAAAAAGGCTTCTTTTTCCTGCTGGTAGGCTTTTTCTGAGAGTAATCCGAGCATTTTAATATCAACTCTTAAAAAATCGCCTGGGTTAAAAAAGTTTGGTGTTGTTGTTTCAATGGTTTTTGTAAAGAAGTCATCGGCCGATATGTAAAACGATGCGCTATCGCCAACAGCAAGCATGGTAAAACACTCATCAATTGAGCCGCTAAACTGTGGTTCTGTTAGCTGAAATGTTCTTATTCCGTGAAAGAAAAGGGAATCGTTTGGAGTTCGATAGGAAACGGAGACATTTACATAGTTTGATGGTTTGGCCTTTTCATCATTCTCACCAATGGTAATGAGCTTATAGTGGATATTCGATTTAGTTACGCTAAAACCGGGAAATATTTTTGACTTGTTACTACAGCTTACTAGGGTAAGTGTTACTGTAAGGAGTGAAATAAATTTTAAGTATTTCATGAAAACCCTTTTTAAGGTTGAACTTTTGTTTGGGTAAAGTTAAATAAATTTAGGCTAACTTTTAATAACCTCAAGCAATTCAACATCGAAAACGAGTATGGCTAGGGGAGGAATTTTATCGCTATCGCCAATTAGGCCATGCCCCATATGAGGAGGAAGAATAAACTTCCCTTTTTGTCCCTCTTTCATTAGCAATACGGCCATTTCTAGCCCTGATTCAACTCCGCCTTTGCCAACAAGAAATTCCTTTGGCTTTTCGGCTGAGGTGTTATAGCATTCAGTGCCATCGAGAAGGGAAACCTTGTAGTTTAGCACCACAATATCGTTGGTTTCAACCTGTACGCCACTTTCATCGCCCCATACAAGGTAAAATAGTCCTGCCTTGTTCTCTTGCATTTCTAGTAATTGGTGCCTTTTTATGTAGGCTTCAATTTGCTCTTTATCCTTCTCTACCAATAGTTTGTTAACATGCTCGAGCTGTTTTTTTGTTTCCCTTGTATTCTGAAGGCTTGAATTACTGTTTCTGTCTCTTTGACAACCTGCTATTACAAGCAATAATACTATTGTTGCGGTTAAGTACTTTTGCATCTTAGCTGTTTAATAGATGTGAGTTATTGTTAATTAGCTTTTCAAACTGCTTTTCTGTTTCGTTAAGGCTTGTGAATGATTTTCCGCCAGCAGCATTTCTGTGTCCTCCTCCGTTAAAGTATTTTTCGCTAATTGTATTTGCCGGGAAATTACCTCTTGATCGTAACGATACCTTAACGTGATTAGTATTCTCAATGAATAGTGCTGAAAAATTAATCCCCTTAATCGACAATGGATAGTTAACCAGTCCCTCGGTATCGCCTGCCTTGTAACCAAATTGGTTAAGCTCTTCTCTGGTTAGAGAAATATAAGCCGATTTGTGTTCTTTAAAAACCTTCATTTTACTGGCTAGGGCAAATCCTAAAAGCCTCATTCTTCCTTCGGAAAACGTGTTGTAAACATTTTGCTGAGCTAGTTCAATGTCAATCCCAGTTGCAACCAGCTGTGCTACAATTTCGAATGTTCGTGGATTTGAGCATCCGTAGCTAAACGAACCTGTATCGGTCATAATGCCAGTATAAATACACATTGCTGCATTCTTGCTTATTTGCCCTTTAAGGGCAATGGCAAATTCGTATATGAGCTCGGCTGTTGAGCTAACAGATGTGTCGGAGATATAATGGTTGAAACTTTTTTCAGGATTTGGATGATGATCGATGAGGATTTTAATTGCCCTGGCATTTTCAAATTCAGGCTTCAGCTCCTCTAGTCTTGATGCACCGTTAAAATCAAGTGAAAAGATGATGTCAGCATTAGCTAGCAATTCTTTTGCTTTGTTTTTGCTTTTTGAGTACTTCACAATTTCGGCAGCATCGGGTAGCCAAGCTAAAAACTCAGGAACATCGTTTGGGAGAAGCATATCTGAACTTAAGCCGTATTCGCTTAGCGTAAAGTGTAAGCCTAAAATTGATCCTATTGCATCTCCATCGGGGTTATGGTGCGATGTGATTACGATTTTTTTATCGGGTGTAAGTAGCTGCTTAATGTTTTGAATTTCTGTTGAAAAGGAGTTGTTCATGCCAGTTGTAAATATTTTAGATGCCAAAGTTAATACAAAAAAAGTATGTGAGCTGTTAAATATTCTTGCTAAATTAGGGGGTATAAATACACAATATTATGGATAACACCAGAACGTTTGCGCTTATTAAGCCTGGGGCTGTTAAGAAAAATCACTACGGTGAGATTATTTATTTAATTACAAAGGCTGGATTTAAGCTCAAGGCCATGAAAATGATCCGCCTTAGCATTGAGGACGCAAGGCGTTTTTATGCAGTGCATACAGGAAAAGAGTTTTTTGAAAGGTTAACACGTTTTATTAGCTCAGGGCCAATCGTAGCTCTTGTGCTGGAGAAGGAGAATGCCATTGAGGATTTCCGAAAGCTTATAGGTAGCACCGATCCGGCGAAAGCTGAACAAGGAACTATTAGGCAGCAATTTGGCGAAAGCGTAACAAAGAATGCTGTTCATGGTGCCGATAGTCCTGAGAATGCTCGAACAGAATGGTCGTTCTTTTTTGCTCAAAAAGAGATACTTGACTAGCTTGTGGATTTAAGTGGTTAGGATAATTACCTCAACACTAATTCTTTTATGCAGTTTGTGCCAAGGTGTTTATTAAGTGCCTTGGTTATTGCTGATCGGTGCATCATTAGCTCTTGACGTAGTGCTGGCGTTTTAAGTTGCACAATTAATTTTCCGCTTTTATAGAATACATTGAGCGTAAGTTTGGCAATATTATTTCCCATTACAGCCGGCCAAGCGTTGGCAATTTCGGCTTCGCGAATTTTACCGCTATGCTTGTACTGATCAAGAAATTCTTTTATTGCATCGCCTAGGCTAATTGTATTCGACTTTCGTACCATTTCATATCTACTTTTGGGCTGTTTCAATAACATTTCCATTACCTACGGTAAATAGCTTGTAGCCGGTATTCGCTCCCTCCAAAATGCTATTAAGCCTTGCCTTGTTAGTGTCGGTAATAAATATTTGGCCAAACTCATGGTTTGAAACTAGCCTTATGAATTGCTCCACTCTGCTCATGTCAAGCTTATCAAAAATATCATCGAGCAGTAAAATTGGCTTTATGCCTGATAGCTTATGTATAAAGTTGAACTGTGCAAGCTTAAGGGCAATAAGGTAGGTTTTTTGTTGACCCTGCGATCCCTCTTTTTTTATGGGGTGGCTGTTGAGCGTGAGAATAAGGTCATCTTTATGGATTCCTTTGCTAGTGTATTGCAATACCCTATCCTTATCTAGGCTTTCCTTTAGCAATGGCAAAAGTTCGGTCGACTCAAGGTGCGAACTATAGGTTAGTTCAACTTTTTCGGCACCTTGCGAAATTGAGGTGTAGTAATGCTGAAATATTGGCGTTAATTTTTCTGTAAACTCAAGTCGCTGGTTGAATATTGGTTGAGCAAGTTCGCTTAGCTGTTCGTCAATAACATCGAATAAATCGGGATTAAAGGCTTGCCCCTTAGCGAAATTTTTTAGCAGCCTATTTCGGTTTAACACAAGCTTGTTGTATCGAATTACATTTTCAAGGTAAGGGTTATTGTACTGCGAGATCACACCGTTGAGGTACTTTCTGCGCTCTTCACTTCCCTCGAGAATAAGCGATGAGTCGGCCGGAGATATCATTACAACCGGAATGTAGCCGATATGCTCAGCTAAACGCTGGTATTCCTTGCCATTTCGCTTAAAAGTTTTTCCGCTATCCTTTTTTACAGCGCAGTAAACGTTCTCGCTTTTATCGTTTCGCTCGTAGCTACCCTGAATTACAAAAAACTCCTGATTGTGCCTTATGTTTTGATAATCAATTGAATTAAAATTACTCTTGCACATAGAGAGATAAAAAATGCTGTCGAGGAGGTTGGTTTTTCCCTCTCCGTTATCGCCAACAAAACAATTTATCTTTGGGTGTAGCTCTATTTCAGCTTGCTCATATGTTTTAAAATTCAGAAGAGTAAGTTGCTTTAAGTGCATGCTTTGCAGGTTCGTTTTTGTGTGATGCAAAGGTATACAGAAAAAGCAGATGAACCGAGTCATGAAATCATTTTTGATACAAACAATAAGAAGCCGTTTAATTTTTTTGGGATAGGCAGTAGATTGAATCCTCACTTTGAATATTAAAAAAGCAAAGAGATGAAAATAATTTGGTAAATATTTCAACATAAATGAAAAACCATTACTTTTGCGCTTGCTTAATAGCTACGAGAAATTTTATGTACGTTTAAATCGATATTCATTCTTTATTAATTTTTAGGTATGGCAAAGTCAAAAAATGAAGTTCATGACACTGGTGCAGAATCGCTAGAGAATGCATTAACTAGAACAGAGCAGTATATTGAGAATAATCAGAAAAGCCTAACAGTAATTGTACTGGCCATAATAGTAATTGTAGGTACTTTCTTAGGATACCGTAAGCTATACATTGCTCCAATGGAAGAAGAGGCTCAAACGCAAATTTTTGCTGCCGAACAGTATTTTGAGAAAGACTCTTTCAATTTAGCGCTTAATGGCGATGGCAATTACCTTGGTTTTATCGATATCATCGATAGCTATAGCCCCACAAAAACTGGAAATTTAGCCCGTTACTATGCTGGTATATCATACAGAGAGCTTGGCGAATATGAAGAAGCGATTGACCATTTAAAACGCTTTAGCCCAAAGGATAAGATGATTGGCTCAGTTGCATACGGAGCAATAGCTGATTGCTACGTAGAGCTTGGCAAGCTGGAAGAGGCAGCTAAGCAATATGTTAAGGCTGCTAAATATGGAGAGAATAATTTTTCGTCACCCATAATGCTTATGAAAGCTGGAACGGTTTACGAGGAGCTTGGTAAGTTTGCCGAAGCGGTAAAGGCTTACGAAACAATTAAAGCTGAATACCCTAAATCGGCCGAAGCGCGTGAGATTGAAAAATTCATTACTAGGGCCAATATGAAGCTTTAGCTAAATAAAATATTTTAAAGAAAACCAACCTATACGGGTTGGTTTTCTTTATTTTTGTACCTAGCATTTCATTTATTTAAACCAGTGTAATATAAAATCGAATAGTATGGCAACTTATCTACAAAACTTATCAACGTATGATCCAAGTAAGGTTCCATCAGGCAAAAAGATGAAGTTTGGTATCGTTGTATCCGATTGGAATGATGGCGTTACGCATAAGCTGCTCAAGGGTGCATATACCACATTGCAGGAGCACGGTGTTAAGGATGATAACATTCTGGTTAAGCATGTACCTGGTAGCTTTGAGCTAATTCTGGGCGGGCAATTTATGGCTGAGTATGCCGATTTAGATGGCGTTATTTGTTTAGGTTGTGTTATTCAGGGTGAGACCCCTCATTTTACATACGTTTGCCAAGGAGTAACACAGGGAATTGCTGAGCTAAACATGAACTACAATATTCCATTTATTTTTGGACTGCTAACTACCAATACTCTTGAGCAAGCTCAAGATAGGGCAGGAGGAAAGCATGGGAATAAAGGAGTTGAAGCTGCAATTACTGCCATTAAAATGGCTGCACTTCAAAAAGATATGGAAGAACTAGAGGATTAGCAGGCTAATCCTCATTTTTTTCTTTACTCGCAATATTTTCTAACCTGTCGAGTAGACGTTTTAGCACTCGGAAATAAAGCAACGCATATATCAGTATGGTTGAAAGCCATATTACAATAATATTGACCCAAAAAGTGCTAACGTATATTCCAAAAACATTTTTAACAGGTGCATAGAAATGCCCTCGTATAATCTTGTTTTCGGGAATTAGATATATTGGATCAATTTTTTGTATTAGCTTATTCTTATACTCAATAATTCGTTCTACTTCAGAGGTGTTTCTAACAAACTCTGCAAGACTCTCATTAAAGTATTCCCTTTTTAGCTTTAAAAAAGCTTCCCTTTCTTCGCTGTTACCTTGCTTAGATGAGATAAGGCTATCCTTTTTGTAGCTAGCTTTGTTGTATAGCTTTACATAGTAAAGACGTAAATGCTCGAGATGATTCTCTAGCTGGTTCAGCAACTCGGGGCTTATATCGTTATAGTTTAGCTGGTTTAAAAACTTAAATGGAAGTTGCGAACCCGAAATGCTATTGGCCTCGTGGGCAAGTTCGTTTTTAATAACGGCCAAAGCCGATTCAATTTCATTCCGCTTGAGCGGATTGTTTATATTCCTTTCGCAAACCGATACCTTATTCTCAAGGGTTCTTAGCCAATAATTCCGCTTATAGTCCGATATGCTCATTGCCTCATCGAAAAAATAGAATGGCTTTTGGTACTTGTTGTTTATAAACTGGTTTACCGCAAGCGCTTCGTATGCCCATCGAGCAACAATAATTTCACCATAAGCAGGTATACTGCTAGGCGAAGAGATTGCAGGGTTTAGTTTTTCAAATTTGACAATAATACCACTCAGAATAATTTGAGGAATAACCAGAAAAGGAATGAGGATGTATATAGTAACAACAGTTTTAAAGCTGTCGGAAATAAGCAGACCAAGCATGTTTGCCGATACCCATGTGCTAAATAAAACCAGCCAATACTCGAAATACATTCCCTTAATTTGTAGAATTGTATTGCCAATTAGCACAAAAGCCAAGGCTTGTATTGCTGATAAAACCAGCAGTATTGATACTTTTGACATTAGGTAGCTACTCCAGCTGAGGTTGAGAAAACTCTCACGTTTCTTAATCTTTCTATCCTTTATTATTTCCTCAGCGCTAACCGTAAGCCCAACAAAAAAGGCTACAATAACCGACATGAATAAGTAAACCGGTAAATTACTGTTATCCATTAGGGTATAGCCATAAATATTTGCAGCATCAACATTATGGTACTTAATGATATACGATAGGAGGAATGCAAGTATTGGAGCCTCAAGCAAATTAATTACCATGTACTGCGTATTGGCAAGTTTACTTAGTATATCACGTTCAACAAAAACACGGAGTTGCTTAAACCAGCTAGGAATTTTAAATGGGTTCGATGGAAGATCAGTAGGAATATCGTTGACCTTTTCATCGTTGTCGTTTGCTTGGTTGTAAAACTCATACCATTCAACCGGACTTGTTTTACGCGAGCGGGTAGGGTTACCGTATTCATCGAGTACATTTGCCTCAACTATGTTAAAAACTTGCTCGGGGTTTACATTACCGCAAGCGGTACATTCGCTCTCGTTCCAATTGGCGTGCTGTACCTTCGATTTGAAGTATATAATTGACTCAATTGGGTCGCCATTGTATATTAAGTATCCACCAGTATCGAGAATTAGTAGCTTGTTAAACATCTTAAAAATATCGGAAGATGGCTGGTGAATTACCACGAAAACTAGCTTTCCCTTAAAGGTGAGTTCTTTGAGCAAATCGAGAATATTCTCTGAGTCGCGTGAGCTTAGCCCGCTTGTTGGCTCATCGAGAAAAAGTATTGCCGGCTCGCGTATAAGCTCGAGAGCGATATTTAGCCTTTTACGTTGTCCGCCGCTAATTTTTTTGTTTAGAGGTGAACCAACAACCATGTCCTTAATTTCGTGTAAGCCAAGGCTAAGTAACATTTGCTCAACGGATTTTACTATCTCATCTTCGGTATAGTTGTCGAAGCAAAGTTTGGCGTTGTAGTATAGGTTCTGAAAAACGGTAAGCTCTTCAATTAACAGGTCGTCCTGCGAAACAAATCCAATTAACCCTTCAACCTTTTCGGCTTCTCTATGGATATCAATTCCGTTTATGCATACGCTTCCGGTATTCGGAATTTCTGAACCATTAAGCACATTAAGCAGGGTTGATTTTCCTGCGCCAGAAGCACCCATAATTCCAACTAGATGACCTGACTCAAAAGCGATGCTCATTTTGTGCAGGCCAATCTTACCGCCCTTAAATTTGAAGTCAACATCATCAACCTCAAAAAGAATTTTTTCCTTAATCTTATCGAGCGTAAAAAGGGCAACTATATCGCTGTAGTAAATTGGGGTAAGCTTTGGGTTCCGAATTGATGATCCTGCATTAAGCACAAATACCTTTTCCTTGTGAAGCAGGTGACCATTAAGGTAAAGTTCTTCGTCGCCACAATAGCGGAGGAAGTATATGTTGGCAAATTCAATCCAAATAATTCTGATTTCTCCTCTCAGTGAAGGCGATTGTATGTGCCTAATCTCATCTGAGTATGAACTCTCCTTGTCGTTAACAACCAGTACATTATCGTAGGTTGGCAGGTTGGTAAGGTTATCGATTACGAATTTGTGAATGCGCTCAAATTCGTTTTCGGGAATAAAGAACGTTTCTGCAACGGTAGATATAAATGCCATTTCCTGTTCGGTAATGGCACCATCGTTTGATCGAACAAACTCAAGCAGGCGGACTACAACAACAACTTTTTGCTGCTGAGTAAGCTCTTCGTTTATTTGAGTGCAAATTTTTAGTACTCTAACTGAACTTGATGATGTGCGTTTTTTTGTGAGGCTTTTTTCGCTCTGTTTTTCTTGGTAAAGCTCATAGTAGTAGTCAAAAACTTTAAGGTATTCCCTTACGAGTTCTTGGTTTAGCTGTTGCCTTAAAAACGATTCTACAACAGAGCGTCTGTCGGTTTTGCCATCGCCATTTTGCTCTTCCTTATCGGTTTCGGGGTGGCCAATAATAGCAAATAGTTGCATTAAGGCCTTTAGTATGGATTCGCTCATGCGCTAACAATTTTAAGGTTACCCTTAGGCTATGCTATGGTTTGTAACCAATTAAAAGCATAATATATCCTGGAACAAATTTTTCCGATTTCACATCTACCTGAATAATGCATGTTACTGTTGACGAAAATTTAAAGTCCCAGTATGGTGTATATTCATAGTTAGCATTCGAAAAAAGCAGGTTTTTCTCCGTATCAAAAACCGAGAAAACGACATCGCTACGTTTAAGGTTTGTACAAGCTACAATACGATATGTATTATCACCAAAAAAGGTTGTTCTGAATTCCGTTTTCTGGTC
Organism: uncultured Rikenellaceae bacterium; assembly: GCA_964527985.1. Taxonomy (GTDB): domain Bacteria; phylum Bacteroidota; class Bacteroidia; order Bacteroidales; family Tenuifilaceae; genus Perlabentimonas. The sequence goes on from CAZGQZ010000020.1 coordinate 17,155, forward strand.
GGGCTTAAGCTGTGCAAAGTATTCTTGCCCATCGGATATGTATTCGGGCGAGAAGTATAGCGAACATATGTGCTGTAGTTGCGACACCTGAGAGCTGGCCTTAAAATTGAACACAGCTATGGCAAATACTAAGGGAAAGGCAATTTTAAAAAAACTATTCTTCATTGTTGCTATCGTGTTATCCAACTTTATTCAACAATCAAACTCCTGATGTCTTCTACTTTCTGGCTAATTATATCAAGATGATACTCAGACATGATAACGCGCGATTGGCTATTGATGTAGATTGTTTTATTCGCAACGTCAATCTTGGGCTCTTTATATGAGTATGAGTAGATAATTCCATCAAATTCGTATGCTAAGTCAATAAGCTTATCGGTTAGCTCGGCATATTCATCCGATTTGTAGTAGAGCGGAGAGAGCACCTCAATTAGGTTATCTAAAGGATGCTTTTGTTCACCAAGCCGATTAATTACGTCTCTATTTGATGTTGCTTTAGCAATGGTTGTAAGTAGGTAAAGGCTTTCAATCCATCCACCAGCAAGTATTAATGCTCCAACCTCGTTTCGGTCGTTTTCTTTTAGAAAACCATCAGCTTTTCGATACGAGTTGCTGAGCATAACGAGGAGCGAATCTCGATTGCTAATATTTTGTTCAATTTTCCCAAAAAATTGTGCATCGAATGCTGGACTGATACCAAGCTCCTCTGATAGCTTTTTAAGAACGTTAAGGTAAGTAATCGATTCGGGCGTTTGGTTGTAAATGTTTAGGTAGCTGAGATTAGTACCGTAAACGCCAAAATTTAGAGCTTTTTTAAAGTTAGTGCTATAACGTTTTGCGTTTTCGGGGCTATTAATTATACTCTCGTTAAACGGAATATTGTTTGATTTTATTAACTGTGCAACTTGATATGGAGACGGAAGCGGAAATAGAGAACCTTCATACTTTATAAGAAACGAAACCGTATCGGGCTCGTAAGTTTGCCTAACTGAATCGGTTTGATTTGTGTTAGTTCCCGATTTACACGACCAGGTAGAAAAGGCTAAAAAAACTAGAAACAGAAAGTATAACTTTCTAGTATTTTGATATGATGGCATTTATTTTCTTATTTGATAATATTTTGATGCAAGTAAAAAAAAAAAAGTGATATTTCAAAGTAATCAACAGCCTATAGCATAAACATGTTAAGCGATTGGCTATTTAATAAGTTTTTTCCATCCATGTTTTTGGAGCGATACAATAATAATGTAGACTCCAATTGCCGATAAGATGAACAGAACGGTTGATTGCAAATAGTTTGATAGGAGCAGCTTCCCCGTTCCAAATAGAAATGTAATAACTGTTAAGCACCCGCCTAACCAGGCAAACCAAAGGTATTTAAATCCGGTATCGCTTATTACATTAGGTAAGAGTTCCGATACTGGTTTCCATCCTTTACCTCCGGGGTGAACTTTTGCATAAAAACGCTTAAGCGTATCAAGGTTGGTTGCTGGTGTTAGGTAGGTTACAATAACCCAAACAATTGTGGAGAAGCCGACTGTTATGAGAAGAATTGGTTCAAATTCAAGGTTTGTGTAAAGCTTTAACCAGGGGTAAATAAAGAATGGTGCCACCATTGCCGATATTTCCGACCATGCATTTATTCGCCACCAGAACCACCTCAGAATAAGAACTAAACCAATACCACCACTACAAGCAAGAATGAACTTCCATGCATCGCTAATTTTTGAAAACTGCGTTGTGGCTACAATCGAAAGTAGCATAAGTACGAAAGTGGTTATTCTCGAAATTTTTACGTAGTACTTTTCAGTAGCATTTGGCTTTACAAACGGTTTTACAAAATCATTAACTATATACGAGGTTCCCCAAACTATTTGCGATGCAATGGTTGACATATATGCTGCAAGGAAAGCAGCCATAAGCAACCCTAACCATCCGGTGGGCATAACATCTCTAATAACCATAACGTATGTTGCCCCCTTGTCGGTGGCATCGGGGTATAGCACAAGTGTGGCGAGGGCCACAAGAATCCAGGGCCAAGGACGGATGGCGTAATGAGCAATTTGAAACCAAAGCGTTGCCATAAGCGAATGCTTTTCGTCCTTAGCCGACATCATGCGTTGTGCTACATAACCACCGCCTCCTGGCTCGGCTCCCGGATACCAGCTTGCCCACCATTGAACTCCTAAGTAGGTAATAAAAGCCGTTAGGCTTAATGTAAGCATGCGGCTACCCGATAGCTCATTGGCCTCTCCAACCGATGGGAAGAACGAGAACACAGACTCAGGCAGCTGTTCTTTTAAACCGCTAATACCACCCACTTGAGGATGGTTTAAAGTGAATATGGCAAGCACAATACAACCTACCATGGCAATGATAAACTGAAAACTATCGGTTAGGCTCACACCCCAAAGTCCTGATAGTGCCGAGTAGAAAGCAACAAAGAGCATTAACGTTCCAACAAGCATGAGGTGAGCCGAAAGCTCTATCCCTAGAAAACTAATGCTTTCGTAACCGAAGAAAGTTATGCTTGGGAACATTACCCAAAGAATTTTGACCATAGCAAGGTTAACCCAAGCTAGCACAACAACGTTCATTAACACACCAATATAAATGGCTCTAAATCCTCTTAAAAACCTTGCTGCTTTACCCGAGTAGCGAATGCTAACTAGTTCGCAATCGGTTAAAATCCCCGAACGACGCCAAAGTCGAGAAAAAAAGAATACGGTGAGCATACCCCCAAAAAGCATGTTCCACCAAAGCCAGTTGCCTGCAATTCCGCTTTCGGCAACAAGTTCGGTAACGGCTAAGGGCGTGTCGGCAGCAAAGGTTGTGGCTACCATGCTGGTGCCGGCAATGTACCAGGGTAAATTTCGCCCGCTTAAAAAGAAATCGCTTGTGCTTCTGCTTGCACGTTTACTCATATAGAAGCCAATGGCCAAACTTACAGCAAAGTAAAGTGCAACAATAATCCAGTCTATGGTAATCATATTAAGGATTTTAATATTGAATTTTGGGGGATTTATCTTATGCGTTGAATGACTTAATTTTCGCAATGAAAGTAGCTACTTCGCTTTATTTTTCAAATTTTTATCACACAATTATTTTACATGGCAAAATGCTAAATCTTTGCTATTTTTGCAGCTGTTATTCAAACATCACATACCCCATTCCTTTGAAGACATCAATATCATACTCGAAAATATGGAGTATAGCCTATCCTATAATTATTGGGAGTGTTGCTCAGAACGTAATAAACGTTACTGATACAGCCTTTTTAGGCCGATTAGGCGAAGTGGCCTTGGGGGGAGGTGCTATTGGGGGTTTGTTTTACATGGCACTTATTATGCTCGGCTGGGGATTTGGTGTGGGTACACAAATTGTTGTTGCCCGAAGGTTTGGTGAGGGGCAGCTAAGGCCTATTGGACGAACTATTGAGCATGGGTTCTTTTTCCTTATGGCTCTTGCTCTGGTAATTTTCACAACGGTTAAGCTTTTTGGGGGTGATTTATTGCTATCCATTGTCGATTCCGAAAATGTGGTTAGCACAAGTAATGAGTTTATCCGATTCCGTATTTGGGGAATCTTCTTTGCGCACACAAACTTCTTGTTTCGGGCATTTTACGTAGGAATTAGTCGTACTAGGGTAATTACGCTAACCACACTGGTAATGGTTGCCGTTAACGTATTTCTCGACTATGCTTTAATGTTTGGTAACTTTGGCTTTCCGGAGATGGGAGTTAGCGGAGCAGCATTAGCATCGGTAATTGCGGAGCTGTCGTGTATGCTTGCATTTTTTGGGTATACCCTTCTTCGTGTGCCTACATACAAGTTTAGGCTTTTTCGCTTTTCGGTTTTTAGCTTTCCGTTGCTTGCTCGTATCCTAAAAGTGTCAATTCCGATGATGCTTCAGAATTTCTTCTCGTTCTCCGTATGGTTTGTTTTTTTTCTAATAATTGAGAAGATGGGAGAGAGCGAGTTGGCCATTTCAAATATTATTCGCTCAATTTATGTAATACTGCTAATTCC
>CAZGQZ010000020.1:21283-23310 GCA_964527985.1 uncultured Rikenellaceae bacterium
TCGGTAGTTTCGTTTGTGTATTTAAAGTCAAAACGATGGATTGGGGCAGGAGTTTAGCCTGATTATTGTCCTTTACAAAACCGATGTATTAAAAGATATGCCTGTCGGATTCCCATTTCACCAGCCTTACCAAGATCGTAGCATGCCAATTCGTTTTCTTTCTGCATCAGCCTAATAAGCCCTCGGTTGTACCATGCTTCTGGAATGTTTGGGTTTAGCTCAATGGCTAAGGTGTAGGTTTCGATAGCCTTATCGAATTGGTGCGTGTGAGTATACAAATTTCCGAGATTATACGTAAAATAGGGGTAGTAAGGGTATTCTTTTACTAAGTTTTCGAGTATTAGAATTGCATCGCTATAATCATCAGTACTCTGTTGTTTGCTTAACTCGTAGCTATTACTTTTTGTTGATGAGTTAAAGCTTAGCGGGGCAATGTCGTTGTTAAAGGAGGCAATAAAGTTTACCATTTGCGCCCTAGCCACAGCCTTGTTGTTTAGAGTTATAGGGTTGTTCGGATAGTCATCTTCCAAATTCTGATAGATATCTATTGCTTCATTATACCTCTTTTGGGCAGCTAAATCAATTGCTTTTAGTAATTGCGATAGCCAATAATCATCAATATCCAGCGAATCGGAATAAACAAAAGTATTATCTGCCGAAAGCCTAAGCATTATATTCTTATCCTTTAGCCTAGTATTAATGGTATCTATCGCTAAAAACCCTTGGGTAAATAGGTTTTGTTTACTCGCATCTGTCGCTATTACTCTGAAAAAAGGGAGAATATCTACGGGTTTAGTTTCGTATTCGTCAAAAAATGGGATAGACGTTCGAGGGGTAAAATCGGAGCTAAAGGCTATAAGATTGCTTAAGTTTGATGTTGTATCGGTTAAGGGGTTTACGTGTCCATTGCTGTATAGCTGTGCTATGCTTTCGGCAAAGTTCCGATCTTTTTGAGCTTGATGAAAATTTCCAGTACGCACATAAGCATTTGCTCTTCCTATGTATGCGTTGGCAAAATCGGGGAATAAATCAATTGCTTTGCTGAAATTATCAATTGCCTTACTATACTCCTTAAGGCCAGTTTGCAGAATAGCCTTGTTGTAATAGACTAATACATTTTCAGGATTTAGCTTAATAACCCTATCGAAATCGGAAAGGGCAAGTTTTAGCTCTTTTGCATTCCAGTAGATAATTGCTCTGTTGTAAATACTTAAAGCATTGTTTGGCGAAATATCAATGGCTTTATTAATATCGGCTAGGGCCAATTGGGTTTGGTTTAATTCGCTATGGGTTAGGGCTCGGAAAAAATAGCTAACCGAGCTGGTCGAATCTAAATAAATTGCCTGGTTCAGATCGTCAACTGCGAGGTTATATTTTTTTAGCTGATAGTATAATCGACCTCGTTTACTGAAAGATTCGGCGTAAAAAGGATTTAGTATGGTTGCCTTAGAATAATCGGCAAGGGCACTTAGCGTATCGCCTCCGTATAGCTTTGCCGAACCACGGTTAAGCCAGGCATCGATATTTTTGGGTTGAAATTGAATAACCTTGTTGAAATCGGCAATTGATTTATCGGTTTGGTTTGTAAGCAAGTATGTTAATCCTCGGCTGTAGTATCCATCGGGAGAGTTTGGCCTAAGGTCAATCATTGCTTCAAAATCCTTTAATGCCAGCTGATGCTTCGATAGGTTGCTATAAACTATCCCTCTGTAAAGGTAAGCTTGTGAGAATACAGGGTTAAACTTAATGGCTTTTGTAAAATCGTTTTGGGCTCCAACTAAATCGCTAAGGTTATACTTTGCTATACCTCTTAGAAACCACGCCTCAGCTATAGTTGAATCGGTTCTAATAAGGGTGTTTAGCGATTGTATTGCTTGAGAGTAGTTTTCGTTACTAATTAGTGTGCGGGCTTGGTTAAAAAAGAAGTATTTGTTAAGCTGAGCATTAGTTTTACCTGAAGTAAGTATTAGAATTACAACTGTTGCAAGTGCTATTTTTAAAGTTGCTTTCACCTAGTTGGACTTAAA
>CAZGQZ010000021.1:0-2910 GCA_964527985.1 uncultured Rikenellaceae bacterium
TTAATGTAGAAGTGATTTTTTTCTTTAAATCCGAGGTAAACAGTCCAGTATCCGTTTTCTTCAAGGCTATTTACAAAGTAGTACTTCCCTGCTTTCTTAATAATCATGCTGTCCGACAGCTCGTATTCAATGCTAGTTTTTACTGTTCCCGTCGAGTCTTCGTATTGGTTAATCCATTTTTGCTTATCAATGGTATGCTTTTCGTTATCCTTGTTCCATTGGCCAATAAGCGGTTTGGGCATGCTCTTTTGGGCTTTGGCATTTGATGGAACTGGCTCAATAAAGTAGTGGGTTAGGCACGAGCTGAGAATAATCGAAATGGCAATTACTATAGCAATTTTCAATGCTTTCATGTTATAAACATATTGGTTAAGTTTACCAAATGTACCCAAAATTGAAGTTAAAATCAACAGTACCACTTTTTACAAAAAAGAAAAGCCGAGGGAAACCTCGGCTTTTACATTGCTTGTAAATGTTTTTTCGTTTAGAAGATATGGTATGTTACTGCAACACCAACTGTTACAACCGATGCCATTACCATAAGTTTAATAAGAATGTTTAGGCTAGGGCCAGAAGTATCCTTGAAAGGATCGCCTACGGTATCGCCAATAACTGTTGCTTTGTGCGCTTCAGATCCTTTTCCGCCAAAGTTACCTTCCTCAACGTATTTTTTTGCGTTATCCCAAGCACCACCTGCATTTGCCATAAATATTGCCAATGCAAAACCGCTTGAAATTGTACCCAATAGCAAACCTGCAATACCAGGAACTCCAAACACAATACCTACAATAACAGGGATAAGCAGCGCAAGGAGCGATGGTGTTAGCATTTCGCGCTGGGCTCCTTTGGTTGATATTTCAACGCAACGAGCGTAATCGGGTTCAGCCTTACCTTCCATAATGCCAGGAATTGACTTAAACTGACGGCGAACCTCGTCAACCATTTTTTGCGCTGCACGTCCAACAGCATTCATTGTCATTCCGCTAAAGAGGAAAACAGCCATTACGCCAATAAAGATACCAACAATAACCATTGGGTTCATTAGGTGAATTTCGTAATGCTTTACAAAATCGATAAATGCTGCATCGGTTGCTTTAACTCCGTTTATAAGCTCGTCGGGGCGACCAAGGAATTTAACGAACATCATCCTAATTTCCTCAAAATACGAAGCAAGAAGTGCTAATGCAGTTAGTGCAGCGCTACCAATGGCAAATCCTTTTCCTGTAGCGGCTGTGGTGTTGCCAAGCGAGTCAAGGGCATCAGTACGCTTACGTACCTCTGGGCCAAGGCTGCTCATTTCAGCGTTGCCACCTGCATTGTCGGCAATTGGGCCGTATGCATCGGTAGCAAGGGTAATGCCTAGGGTCGATAGCATTCCAACAGCAGCAATACCAATACCGTAAAGGCCAAAGTTAAGGCTTGTCATGTTAAAGTCGAAATTAGTAGCAAAACCAAAAGCAAGAGTAATTGCTACTACAACAATTGCAAGAGGAACGGCTGCTGAAATAAGTCCAGTTCCAACGCCACTAATAATTACAGTAGCAGGGCCAGTTGAACTCGATTCGGCAATTTTTTGGGTTGGACGGTAAGCCGATGCTGTGAAGTATTCGGTTGATTGACCAATGCCAATACCAGCAACAAGACCAACGATAATTGACCCCCAAATACCTAAGGGCAATTCAAGAAACTTAAGGATAAAGAACGATGCAATAACAATTAGCACAGCGCTAATATTTACACCAAAACCAAGCGATTTAAGCAGCTGCTTTTGTGTTGCGCCCTCCTTTGTGCGAACAAGAAATACGCCTAATATTGAAAGTATTGTACCAACGGCAGCAATTAGCATTGGGGCAATTACCGCATTGTTTTGCAACGGGCTGTTAATGTATGCAGCGGCTCCAAGCAAAGCCGAAGCAAGTATTGATGCGGCAAACGACTCGAAAAGGTCGGCCCCCATACCTGCAACATCACCCACGTTATCGCCTACGTTATCGGCAATGGTAGCGGGGTTACGAGGATCGTCTTCAGGTATTCCTGCCTCAACTTTTCCCACAAGGTCGGCACCCACATCGGCAGCCTTTGTGTAAATACCACCACCAACACGGGCAAAAAGTGCTTGAGTTGATGCACCCATACCAAAGGTTAGCATAACTGCGGTAATAGTCATAAGCTTGTAGCCGCCTTCCATTTCGGGAATGAAATAGTTAAGTACGATAAACCAGATTGAGATATCGAGGAGAACCAAGCCAACAACTACAAGGCCCATAACAGCACCACTGCGGAAAGCAAGACGAAGTCCGCTATCGAGTGACGTACGGCAAGCATTTGCTACGCGTGCCGAGGCAAATGTTGCGGCTTTCATTCCAAAGAAACCGGCTAAACCAGAGAATGCACCACCAGTTATAAATGCAAAAGGAACCCAAGGGTTTTGGACTCCAAGGCCATAGGCCAAAATTGAAAAGATAATGGTTATAACCACAAAAACAATGATTACAATCTTGTACTGCTGCCTAAGGTAGGCACTTGCTCCTTTGCGAACGTGAGCAGCAATTCTTTTCATTGTATCTGTCCCTTCATCAGCTTTCATCATCTGTGAAAAGAACATCCAAGCGAAAGATAGCGCTAAAATGGATGCAACTGGGACTAACCAAAACAATGGGTTTCCAATCATTTTTGTCGATTTAGTTTAGGTTTAACATTTAGTGTTTTATTTAGTTGCCGAAATTAAGTGTGTTACAGAACAATCACAAATTTTTACCTGTGTTTTTTTTATAAAAACACGATGCTTAGTTTGCAAACAAAACATTTGCAACTATTTAATATATGTAAAAAGTTGCATTTGATGGTTGTTACCTATAAATCAAGGCAGTTAACAATTAAATTGAGAAGATGTTCTGTAAAGGTTGTAAA
>CAZGQZ010000021.1:3010-4446 GCA_964527985.1 uncultured Rikenellaceae bacterium
AGAGCATTTTCGCGATTGGTATGCTGCGATCGGCTTTCGGTATTTTCAACTACAATGCCAGTTGGCATGTGGTGGAGCCTTACGCCAGTTTCAACCTTGTTTACATTTTGGCCACCCGCTCCTGACGATCGGTAGGTATCCCATTTAATATCGGCGGGGTTAACGTTAATTTCAATGGTATCGTCAACCGAGGGAGCAACAAAAACCGATGCGAATGATGTATGGCGTTTGGCGTTGGCATTAAATGGCGAAAGCCTAACCAGCCTATGCACCCCATTCTCGCCTTTTAGGTATCCGTAGGCAAAATTGCCCTCGTATTCAATGGTGGCCGATTTTATACCAGCCTCGTCGCCTTCTTGCACATCGAGCACTTTGGTTTTATACCCGTTTCGCTCGCCCCAGCGTATGTACATGCGCATGAGCATCTCGGCCCAGTCCATGCTATCGGTGCCGCCAGCCCCTGAGTTTATTTTAAGGATTGCTCCTAGCTTATCTTCCTCGTGGCGGAGCATGTTCATCATTTCAACCTCTTCCATTAGCGAAAGGGTTTGGTGGTATTGCTCATCAACCTCCGTGTCGGTTGCTTCGCCTTGCTTGGCAAAGTCGAAAATAACCTGTAGGTCGTCAACCGAGGTTTTAACCTTTGTGTAGGCGCCTATCCAGTGCTTAAGCTCGGCAATAACCTTAAGCTGCTTTTCGGCTTCGGTGGGGTTGTCCCAAAAGGTGGGATCATGGGTTTTTTGCTCTTCCTCTTCTAGTCGTATCGTTCTGTTGTCGATGTCAAAGATGCCTCCTCAGCGCATCCGTGCGCTTAACAAGCTCTTTTACTTGGTCGGTGGTAATCATTGTATTTCTGTTGAAAAATTTGAATGGCAAAGTTAGCAAAAAAGAGGGTGTATGCTAATTGTACTTTAATGCTATTTATGGGTTATTAACTTTTCAGTAGCATTCAGCACTGCTCCGTAATCGAACCCTCTTGAAACTCCAAAGCGGAGCAGCTTGTTTTTTAAATCATAAACATCTTTATGCTTAACCGTTTTTGCTTTTTTTGATAGTATCTCAAAAAGATTATCGTTACTGATAATATCTTGAATGTTGGCCACGGCTATTTGTATTATTTCAGTATTAATTCGCTTTGCGCGGAGGGCCATTTCAATTTTTCGAGGCCCCCATTTGCTAAACCGTGCTTTGTCGCGAGCATATGTTTGTGCGTATCGTTCCTCATTAATAAAGCCATCGGCAATTAGCGAATCGAGAATGCGTTGTGTTTCGTTAGGCTCAACTCCCCACTGTGCGAGTTTTAGCCTAATATCTGAAATGCACTTTTCGCTTTGGCTACAAAGCCATTGGGCTCGGTCGAGGGCTTTTTCAGGTGTAAGCTGCTTAGGCATTTATTGGTAATATTGACTGTTTGGCTTGTCTCTTAAATCGATAGA
>CAZGQZ010000021.1:4546-23068 GCA_964527985.1 uncultured Rikenellaceae bacterium
CTTACAAAAAGTGCAGTTTTTGGTTCGTTGTTGAGAACATTGGGTTGCATCATGTTTTTTTCGCTTTCGCGAACGTAGGGCGGGTTGCTAACTATTACGTCAAATGGCGATCCTTTAAGCTCTTTAGGTAACGCTAAAACATCTGCTTGGGTAAATGATATGCTTGTATTGGCATTCATTGAGTTTTCCTTTGCAATGGCAATAGCCTCAGCAGAAATATCGATAGCAAAAACCTTTGCCGCCGGAAGTTTGTTTGCTATGGCAATTGCAATGCACCCCGAACCTGTGCCAATATCCAGAATACAAGGAAAGCCCGTTTTGTCGTTTGCAAGAATCCATTCAACCAGCTCCTCGGTTTCTGGACGAGGAATTAGCACCGAAGGGTTAACCTTAAACCTAATTCCAAAAAACTCCGTTTCGCCTAGAATATATTGAATAGGCTTTTGTAACTTTAGCTCATCAACGAATTGGTCAATTAGCAAGTTCTGCGAAATGCTTAATAGCAGCTTTGGATCTGAAATAGCATCGTGAGCCCGAATGCCTGTTGCCTTTTCAATTAGCAATCGAGCCATTGCTTGCGCTTCGGCTAAGGGGTAAAAGGCTAACAGGTTGTTTGTAACTTGTTTGTACTTGTATATTATGCTTTGAGCCTGCATGTGGCAACTTTTTTATTCAAAAGTATTGAAAAAATATGGAACAGGACATAAATGACAGAGTTTACATGAGCCGCTGCCTCGAATTGGCAGTAAACGGAAAAGGCAGAGTAGCTCCAAACCCAATGGTTGGCTCAATTATAGTTTATAACGATAGGATTATAGCCGAGGGTTACCATAAGGAGTACGGAGGCGACCATGCTGAGCGAATGGCCATAAATTTAGTAAAGGACAAATCTGTGCTACCCGAATCAACGCTTTATGTTTCTTTAGAGCCCTGTTCTCATTACGGTAAAACACCGCCTTGCGCCGATTTAATTATCGAATCGGGTATAAAGCGGGTTGTTGTTGCAGCAAAGGATCCTAACCCACAAGTGCAAGGTGCGGGCATACAAAAACTAAAAGATGCTGGAATAGAGGTTATTGTTGGTGTGCTTGAGCAGCAAGCCAAAGAGCTAAACCGAAGGTTTTACGTTTACCACGCTAAAAAGCGTCCATACGTAATACTTAAGTGGGCTCAAACCCTCGATGGGTTTATTGATGCTGTGAGAAAACCTAACGACCCAATAGCCCCTGTTTGGATTACTAACGAGCTTGCTCGTACTCTTGTGCACAAGTGGAGAAGCGAGGAGCAGGCCATACTTATTGGTACCAATACAGTTGATAAGGATAACCCAAAGCTTAATGTTCGCCAATGGAGCGGTAAAACCCCATTGCGAATTGTACTCGACCGGAAGTTGCGACTACCTAAGGATTCGAATGTTTACGATGGATCGATGCCTACGCTTGTTTTTATTGGCAACAATTCGAGTGCCTCTGCGCGAAAGGCCGATTTTCAGTCGATTCCGAATATGGAAATTGTAGTTATTGATTTTGCCAAGGGGTTGGAGTCGCAGCTGTTAAAGGAGCTATACGAGCGAAACATAACCTCCCTTATTGTTGAGGGAGGAGCAATGCTAATTAATAGCTTTATTAAAAGAAACCTGTGGGATGAGGCAAGGCTATTTGTGGGCAATCAGTTTTTTTACGATGGGGTTAAAGCACCCGAATTTTTGGGAAAACCCTACAGTTTCGATGAGATTGGCGACAGCAAGCTCTTTACTTACAGAAACAAATTGGCAAAAGGCTAAACTGCTGCGAATTTTATGGCCGATTCGTCCCAGTGTGGGGCGTTGTGTATGGCAGGAATTATTTGTTCGGGTGTGCTAACCATCTCCCAAATTTGTCGATGCTCGGGGCGCATAAACTTTTCCTCAATCATCTTGTCGATAAGCTGCTCGAGATGCGTGTAAAATCCATTGGTGTTGAGCACAACAATTGGTTTGGTGAACTTACCTAAACGTTTTAGCGTGTAAACTTCCATTAGCTCTTCGAGAGTTCCGCAACCACCCGGAAGTGCAATTACCGCATCAACATTATGGATAAGGAGTTTTTTTCGCTCGCGCATATCCTTAACCAGAACCATTTGCGTTAGGTTTTTGTGCCCCCATTCAACCTTGTCCATAAAGCGAGGTAAAACGCCAATTACCTCGCCACCAAGATTTAGCGCTGTATCTGCTAATCGGCCCATAAGGCCAACCGAACCTCCGCCATAAACAATTGTACAACCCGCATTTACAAGCTCTTTTGCAACTCGATCTGTTTGCTCAAAATGCTTCTCGGAAATTTTTGCGCTGGAGGCGCAGAATACGCAAACTCTCATATCTGTGTGGTAGTTAGATGTAATAGGCTCCAACCAAACAAGCATCTACCTTTGGGGCTGGCAGATGCTTGCCTAAGCTGGATGTATGCTTTTGGCTAAAGTAAAGCTTCGAGCTTTGCTACAAGTGCGTTTTTTGGAACTGCCCCAACTTGCTTGTCGGCAATTTCACCATTCTTAAAGAAAAGAACAGTAGGAATGTTACGAATGCCAAACTTGCTTGCTACGCCTGGGTTATTGTCAACATCAACCTTGCCTATAACGGCTCTTCCTTCAAACTCTTCGGCCATTTGTTCAACAAAAGGGGCAATCATTCGGCATGGGCCACACCATTCAGCCCAAAAATCGAGAAGTACGGGCTTGTCCGATTTTAGTACAAGCTCCTCAAAGTTAGCATCGGTAATTGCTAGTGCCATAGTGTAATTAGTTTAATGTTTAAAATTTATGTAAAGATAACAGTTTCGGTTTAAAAAAGTTTTTGCTGAGTAATCAGTTTATCTTAAAGCTTAAGTCCATTTGCTTTAAATGGTCAATTAGCTCGTTTGAAACGTTAACCCTGTATGCACGCGAAAACATTTCGAGGCTAACACGGCTTTGCGGATCCATAACCCTGAATTTTAGCTGCACTTTGCCGGTGTTAGCACTGGTGATGGTTTGTATTTTATCAATTATTTCATCGTTCACCTCATTAACCATAAGCGAGATGGTAATCTTTTTCACAAGCTCATCGCGCACATCGGAGAGCATTTGCATGCTTTTGGTGAAAAGTTCAAGCTCGCCTGGGCGGAATTTGCTATGGTCGAACCTGCCCTTAATAAGAAGCGGGTAACCAACAAAGAAAAATTTGCGGTAATTCTCAAAGTCTTTTCCGAATAGGGTAATTTCGTATGAATCGGTAAAATCCTCAATGGTTAATCGTCCGTAAAAGTTGCCCTTTTTTGTGGTAAGCACTTTCGCTTCCGATACTATGCCGGCAAAGCTAAGTTCACGTCCAATTAGCTGCGTTGGATCTTTCATTTCGCTAAGGGTAACATTGCAGAACGAATCTACCTCAAGTTTGTAATCGTCGAGCGGATGCGCCGATAGGTAAATGCCAATTAGCTCCTTTTCCTTGCTGAGGTTTTCGAGCTTTGACCAGCCTTCAACGTTTGGTAGCTCTGGTTTCTGTATTTCGAAACCAGAATCCATTCCTCCGAAAAGGGTTTGCTGTACGTTGTTTTTTTCCTGTTGGGCTTTGGCTCCATAGCGCAATAGCTGCTCGATAAATGTGCCGCTCTTTGGGTCGGTTGCAAAAAACTGTGCTCTTTCGCTAATGCCAAGATTGTCGAATGCTCCAGCTAGCACTAGTGCTTCAATATTTTTTTTGTTAACAGTTTGAAGGTTTACGCGCTCAACAAAATCGTATATATCAACAAATTTTCCTGCTTTTCGGGTTTCAATTATGTTTGCTACAGCACCTTCGCCAACGCCTTTAATAGCGCCAAGGCCAAACCTTACGTCGCCATTTTGCATAACAGTAAACTTGTAGTTACTCTCGTTAACATCGGGGCCAAGAACCTGTATTCCCATTCTCCGGCACTCATCCATAAAGAGGGTAATCTTTTTAATGTCGGAGAGGTTTCGGCTGAGTACGGCTGCCATAAACTCACTGGGGTAGTGCGCTTTTAGGTAGGCCGTTTGGTACGAAACATAAGCGTAGCAGGTTGAGTGCGATTTATTGAACGCATACTGAGCAAAGGCCTCCCAGTCGCCCCAAATTTTCTCTACCCTCTTCTTGTCGTATCCCCTTTCGAGGCAACCATCAACGAATTGGGCTTTGAGCTTATCCATTACATCTTTAAGCTTTTTACCCATGGCTTTACGGAGGGAGTCGGCCTGACCTTTTGTAAAACCAGCAAGTTTTTGCGACAGGAGCATCACCTGCTCTTGGTAAACAGTAATGCCGTATGTATCGCGGAGGTATTCCTCCATTTCAGGAATGTCGTACTCAATTTTTTCGCGGCCATGCTTTCGGTTGATGAAGCTAGGGATATACTCGAGCGGCCCTGGACGATACAAGGCATTCATGGCTATTAGATCCTCGAAGCGGTTTGGTTTGAGTGCGCGTAAGTATTTTTTCATGCCGGGCGATTCAAACTGGAAGAGCGCAGTTGTATCGCCGTTGGAGTAGAGCTCGAATGTCTTCTTATCGTCAAGTGGAATGTGGTCAATGTCTAGGTCAATGCCTTTCGATTCTTTTATAAAAGTGAGCGCATCTTTAATAATGGAAAGTGTTTTCAGCCCGAGGAAATCCATTTTTAGAAGCCCAACAGACTCAACATGTTTCCCATCGTATTGTGTAACGTATAGCTCGGCATCTTTGTTAATACATATCGGGATGTGTTCTTCGAGATTATCTCGGCCAATAATAATTCCGCAAGCGTGTACGCCAGTTTGCCTAACCGAACCCTCAAGCACTTCGGCGTATTGGAGGGTTGTACGAACAAGGTCGTCAGTCGACTTTTTACACTCGAGCAGCTCTGGTACCTCTTTGTAGGCTTTAGCTAGCGTTGTTCCGGGGCGTTCGGGAACAAGCTTTGCAATGCGGTTTGCCTCGGGTAGTGGTAGCTTTTGTACACGCGCCACATCGCGAATGGCCATTTTTGCAGCCATGGTGCCGAAAGTGATAATGTGAGCAACGCGCTCCTTGCCGTACTTGTTTACAACCCATTGAAGCACCTGTTCGCGTCCGTCTTCATCAAAATCAATATCGATATCAGGCATCGATATCCTCTCGGGATTAAGGAAACGCTCAAACAGTAGGTCGTATTTTATTGGATCGATATCGGTTATTTTAAGGCTATACGCAACTGCCGAGCCAGCTGCCGATCCTCGGCCAGGGCCAACTGATACGTCCATTTCGCGGGCAGCCCTTAAAAAGTCCCAAACAATAAGGAAGTAGCTAGGATATCCCATTCGAGCAATAACTTCGAGCTCGAAGTTTAACCTTTCGGTTATGTCATTTGGAAGGTTTTCGCCCCAACGAATTTTGGCACCCTCAAATGTGAGGTGTTTTAGGTAATCGTTATCATCGGTAAAGCCATCGGGAAGCCCAAAGTGGGGCATTATGGGCTCATGATCGAGGGTGTAAAACTCAACCTTTTGGGCAATTTCTTGGGTGTTGAAAATAACCTCAGGGTTGTTGGGGAAAAGCTTAAGCATTTCCTCCTCGCTTTTGAGATACTCCTGCATGGTGTAGCGCATGCGTTTGGGGTCGTCAAGGTCTTTTCCGGTATTCAGGCATATTAGCCTGTCGTGTGCAAGCGCATCTTCGGCGTTAATAAAGTGTACATCGTTTGTGGCGATACATTTTACCCCAGTTTTCTTTGCCAACTCAAGAATCACCTTGTTTACTCGTCCTTGCTCAATGTAGGTATCCTCGGCAAATCCATTAGGCTTAACCGGATGTAGCATAACCTCAAGGTAATAGTCGTCGCCAAAAATTTGCTTGAATTCGTAAATTACCTCTTCGGCTTGCTGGATATTTCCCTTTATAATTGCTTGCGGAACCTCGCCTCCAAGGCATGCCGATGAAACGATAATTCCCTCGCTATACTTTCGGAGTAATTCCTTGTCAATGCGGGGTTTTTGGTAAAACCCTTGGGTCCACGAGTACGAAACCATTTTGGTTAGGTTATGGTAACCAGTAAGGGTTTTGGCAAGTAGCACCAAGTGATCGCCGCCCCTGTCGTCTTTATCGCGGCTGTGCCTGTTTGCAGTAACGTATGCCTCGCAGCCAATAATTGGTTTAAACAGCTTTTGCTCTTCGGCTTTAAGCTGGTTTTCGAGTTGACTAATAGAGTCGGCCGAACCCGCCCCTTCCTTAAGTGCATTGATTTCGGATTTAATCCGCTTTATCTCTTTGCTTATCGGGTCGTTTACTTTTGCAACAGTGTTTACAAACTCTTTAACCCCAAACATGTTACCGTGGTCGGTAAGCGCAAGTGCGTTCATGCCCATTCCTTTGGCTTTTTCAACTAAGCCCTTAATGCTTGAGGCTCCGTCGAGGATTGAGAATTGTGAGTGGACGTGAAGATGTACAAACTTGCTCATGGTTGGTTATTAAACTGTTACTTAATGTGTGGTGTGCTATTGCAATCCGTACAAAGTTAGCAAAACTGATGTCAAGATTTGTTGATGTTGAAAACTATTGAATAAAATACGCAGCATGCTAGTAGAGAAGGTTTTTTGATGTGTTCGGGCGTTATTTTCTTGCAATAAGAGAGAAAAGCAAATTATAGTGTAAAAACTCTGGTAGTAAATAAAAAAACACTATCTTTGCGCGGCAAAAATTATAGTAGGTTTAACTAAAAAAGCGTTTAAGTATGCCTGTAAAAATCAGACTTAGCCGCCACGGTAGAAAGAGAGCACCTTTCTATCACATTGTGGTGGCAGATAGCAGGGCGCCACGGGATGGCAGATTCATTGAGAGGATTGGTTCGTACAATCCTACAACTGATCCTGCTACTATTGAATTAAACTTTGATAGGGCATTGGATTGGCTGCAGAAGGGCGCTCAACCTACCGAAACAACTAGGGCTATCCTATCGTACAGAGGTGTTTTAATTAAGAAACATCTTCTGGATGGAGTGAAAAAAGGTGCTTTAACCGAAGAGCAAGTTGAGGAGAAATTCAACGCTTGGCTTAAGGAGAAAGAATCGAAAATTCAAGCCAAGAAAGATCGTCTTGCAAAAGGCGAGAAGGACGAAATGTCTAAGCGAATTGAAGCCGAGTCGAAGGTTCGCGAAGCACGTGCTCAAGAGATTGCAAAAAAATTAGCCGAGGAGGCAGCCCAAGAGGCTAGCGAGGCTAAAAAAGCAGAAGAATCTGAAGAGGCTGCTGAAGCCCCAGAGGTTAATGCAGAAGCAGAAACCGAAGGCGAGCCTGAGGCTGAAACCAAAACAGAGGAAACTCAAGAGTAAGGGATATCCCTATGAACCAAAGTCATCTTACTGAGGTTGGAATAGTTCAACGTACTCATGGGGTGAATGGTGAGGTTCAAATCTTGTGGAAGAATAATTTCGATCCTTT
Source organism: uncultured Rikenellaceae bacterium (assembly GCA_964527985.1). Taxonomy (GTDB): domain Bacteria; phylum Bacteroidota; class Bacteroidia; order Bacteroidales; family Tenuifilaceae; genus Perlabentimonas. The sequence continues at coordinate 11,969 of CAZGQZ010000021.1, forward strand.
AGAACACGAATTTGAATCGGTATTTCTTCGAATTGAAGGGATACCGATTCCTTTTTTTATTACCTCCATGCGGAGTAAGGGTGAAACTGCCTCAATTGTTCATTTTGATGAGGTTGATACCCATGAGCTGGCAACCAGTTTTGTTGGATTATCGGTTTTTGCTGAGGTTAAGCAGCGTAAGCCAAATGATGAGCTTTACCTCGATGATCTGGTTGGTTTCTCAGTAGTAAATAATAGCGGTAATTTGCTAGGAAAAATAGAGGAACTTCAGGACTTTTCCGGAAATCTTGTTTTTCTAGTTGTGAATAGTGCAGGTAACGAAATTCTTATCCCTGCTACCTCCGATTTTATTCTTGAACTTAACGAGGAAACTAAAACCCTCATCATGGAACTCCCCGAGGGTATTGCCGACTTATAAATCAAAATTTGTATCGCTTTCGTAAGCCGCTATGCGTTCTCTCCATCTACTTGGAATAGGAGTGCTTGCATTTTGCTTGCCCTGGTAGCCAACCATAGTCGATTCGCTTTGGGCTGCAACCTTTTGGGTTGTTAGGTTAAAAATTTGCTGAGCCATTTGTAGGCTCTTGTTGCCAATTTTGTGAATTTTAGTTCTTACCTCAATGTCATCGTAAAGCTTAACCTGCTCGATAAAGCTAATGCTGATGTTAACCAATATAAGGCCCTCGTTTTCCCAGCTCATTCGCTCGTTAAGCACTTGGGTAAAGTAGTGCATTCTACCTAAATCAAAATACTGCTGATAAATTGAGTTGGTTGCATGCCCAAGCATATCCAAATCGCTAAAGCGTTTTTGTATGGGATGTTTATGAAAAAATTCCATTTTGCATTTTTTTGGTTACTCTCTTATCACTTTTACCTCTCCGCCAGTACCCAAACTTATTATTCCTGATGGAATAGGAGGGTTGCCTTCATCGTATATGCTTGGTACAATGTAGTCGACTCCATTTACAATTTCGCTGTCAATTTCGCTAAAGCTTTTTGGGAATGGTTTTCCTGTGATATTTGCTGATGTTGATACAATGGGTTTTCGGAAAGCTTGAATTAGCCTCTGGCAGAATGCATGTTTCACAATTCTTATCCCAATGCTGCCATCGGCAGCAATAAGGGCTGGCGCAAGGTTTTTGGCTTTGGGGTAAATAATGGTAAGAGGTTTAGTGGTAAGCTCAACTAAATCCCATGCCATTTCGGGAATTTGTTCAACATACGAGTAGAGCATGGCAGGGTTTTCGAGCAGGATAATCATGCTTTTGTTTATGCTGCGATGCTTAAGCTCATTTAGTTTTGCCACAGCATCGGGGTTGGTGGCATCGCAGCCAATACCCCAAATGGTATCGGTAGGGTAAAGTATAACACCACCATCCTTTAGCGTCTCAACAGCTTTGCTAATATCCTCTTTCATTTGGGTGAGGTTAATATAAAATGAGGTTGCACTTTTAGCGCAACCTCAATGGTATTTTGAATTACCCGTTTAGTATCTGTAATGATCGGGTTTGTATGGTCCTTCAACCTTAACTCCAATATAGTCGGCTTGCTCCTTGGTAAGCTTTGTGAGCTTAACGCCAAGCTGCTCGAGGTGTAGGCGAGCAACCTCTTCATCTAAGTGCTTTGGAAGTCGATAAACATCAATATCAAGGCTTTTTTGCCATAGTTCAAGCTGAGCTAGTGTTTGGTTGGTAAAGCTGTTGCTCATTACAAAGCTTGGGTGACCCGTTGCGCAACCAAGGTTAACCAAACGACCTTCGGCTAGGATGAAGATAGAGCGACCATCTTCCATGAAATACTGATCAACCTGAGGCTTAACGGTTTCTTTGCGAACACCTGGTGCGTTGTTCAGTTTCTCAACCTGAATTTCGTTGTCGAAGTGACCGATGTTGCAAATAATGGCCTGATCTTTCATCTTTAAAAGATGATCGAGCGTGATTACATCGCGGTTACCTGTTGATGTTACAAATATATTTCCTTCGTCAAGAGCATCCTCAAGAGGTTTAATTTCGAAACCTTCCATAGCGGCCTGTAGGGCGCAAATAGGATCAATTTCAGTAACTATAACCCTTGCTCCGTATGCGCGCATGCTTTTTGCGCAACCTTTACCCACATCGCCATAGCCAAGCACAACAACAACTTTTCCAGCAATCATTACATCGGTAGCGCGCTTTATGCCATCGGCAAGCGATTCGCGGCATCCGTAAAGGTTGTCGAATTTGCTCTTGGTTACCGAGTCGTTAACGTTAATGGCCGGAACTAGCAATTCGCCACGCTCCATCATCTGGTAAAGACGATGCACACCAGTAGTCGTTTCTTCCGATACACCTTTCCATTCCTTGGCTAGCTTGTGCCATTTTTGGTTGTCTTCGGCTAGGGTTTCTTTCAGTAGCTTAAGTATTTCTTTCTCCTCAATGCTTTCGCCCACACGGTCGATAGTAGTTGGGTCGTTCTCGGCTTTATACCCCATGTGTATAAGCAAGGTAGCATCACCGCCATCGTCAACAATTAGGTGAGGCCCTTTATCGTCAGGGAAAGATAGGGCTTGCTTGGTGCACCACCAATACTCTTCAAGGGTTTCGCCTTTCCATGCAAATACAGGTATGCCAGCGGCGGCAATAGCAGCAGCAGCATGATCTTGAGTGGAGAATATGTTACAGCTGGCCCAGCGAACATCAGCGCCAAGTTCTACAAGGGTTTCGATAAGCACTGCGGTTTGAATGGTCATGTGGAGTGATCCGGATATTCGGGCACCCTTAAGTGGCTTTTCTGCAGAATACTTATTTCGAATTGCCATTAGGCCTGGCATCTCTTTTTCGGCTATGCTAATTTCTTTTCTTCCCCAGTCGGCCAGCGATATGTCCTTTACTTTGTAGGGTAGTGTTTCAACTAATACGTTCTTCATTATGCTTATTTGTTTTGTTGATAATATACAATGCTTTTCTTACGGATTTGTTCAAGAAAAAGTTATTGGTTTTTTGGGGTTACAAAGGTAGTTTAAATTGCCATAACAGCAAGATGATTTTGATTATTCGGTTTCTAAAATAGTGAGTGCCTTAATTTTATCGACAGCTAGCTGCGCTTTTAGCGATTCTAGCGAAGGGAATTGCATTTCATCTCTAATGCGCTCAGTAAAATGAATACGAATTTGCTCGTTATATATGTTGTGCTTAAATCCAATGATATGAGCCTCGATGGTTCGATTTAGGTTTGAACCTAGCGTTGGCCTAAGTCCTATGTTTAGCATAGCAGGGTATTTTTGGCTGTTGTATTCAACCCAAACGGCGTAGACTCCGTCGCGAGGGATTAGCTTAAGCGGTTCAGAAGGTTTGATGTTGGCCGTGGGGTAACCTATCGATCGCCCAATTTGTTTTCCTCCCTCAATTGTTCCGGTAATACAGTATGCTCGGCCTAGCATATCGTTGGCCAATTTCAGGTTTCCTTGGTCAAGGGCACTTCGAATTTGCGTTGAGCTTACTTTAATTCCATTAATCTCAATAGGCTCAACCTTTACGGCTTGATATCCGTATTTATTTTGATGCATTTGAACTAGGTTGAAGTTGCCCTCACCTTTATATCCAAAGGCATGGTTGTAGCCCATAACAATTGCTGATGCTTGAATTTGGTTTACCAGAGTGTTTTGCAAAAAGCTGTATGCTTTTTCCTTGGCAAATTCGGCAGTGAAATTGATAATGAGCAGCGTATCAATTTGGGCTTTTTCGAATTGGTTTGTTTTTTCGTCGAGCGATGAGATTAGTCTTAACCCCTGTGCATCGTTGTTTAGGGCAATTCGGGGGTGTGGCCAAAATGTTATAACTAGGCTTTGCGTTTGCTTGCGAGTTGCACACTCCTTAAGCTTGTTGAGAATATGCTTGTGCCCAATGTGTAATCCATCGAAAAACCCAATGGTAACTGCTGGGCTAATGATTTTTAAATCGTTTATGTTGCGGAGTATTTGCATGGTCAATAGGTAAAACCCTGCTAAAATAGAAAAAGTAGCCGATATTGCTGGCTACTTTTTCTATAAAGTTACATGAGTGTTTGCTATACCCATCGAACTAGCGTAAAGTCCATGCGGTGGGGTAGCTCGTTGTGCTTAGCGTAAATCCGAATTCCCGAATCGTAAACTCCAGGCTCGGCAGGGATGAACGAGAGCCTATAGGTTACCCGTTGCCCCTCAACATGCTCAAGGTCGAATTCTTTGGTATGCTTAATTGCTGCATCGCCATTTTCAATTAGCTCGGCAATAACGAGTTCAACCCCAACTTCGTCGGGTGAGAGTTTGCCGAGGTCGAGCACAACTTCGGAGTTGTACTCTTTGCCAAGCACAATGGCTTGCCGCGATGTGTCAAATTGGTCAGCAGTAATAATTTCAAGACCATCCCAGTAACGTGTAACCTTTCGTTTCCAAGTGGCAATTTTTCGGGTAAGCTCTGCATCCTCTTGTTTAAGCCTGTTTGAGCGCAGGTAAAGCTTGTGGTAAAACCTATCCTCGTAATCCATCATCATGCGGGTAGTGGTAAACTTTGATGCGACCTGAGAGATAGATTTTTTAACGTATGCTATCCAATTAACGGGCACATCCTCTTCGTTTCTGTGATAGTAAGCAGGCACAATATCGTTTTCGATAATTGTATAGATCATTTCTGCGTCAAGCTCATCTTGGAATTCTTGCTGCAGATAGGTTTTCTCTTCGGGTAGTGCCCATCCAGCATCGGGGAGGTAACCTTCGACCCACCATCCGTCGAGCACGCTAAAATGCATGGCGCCGTTCATAACTGCCTTCATTCCGCTAGTGCCCGAAGCTTCGAGAGGGCGAGTTGGTGTATTAAGCCATATATCCACACCTTGAACCATCTTTTTTGCGAGCTCCATATCGTAGTTCTGAAGGAAAAGTAGCTTACCCGTAAATTCGGGTTTCTTGCTTACTTCAACAATTCTTCGGATTAGCTCCTGTCCAGCCTTATCGTTGGGGTGTGCCTTACCCGCAAAAATGAATTGTACAGGCTTTTCCTCGTTGTTCACAATTTCGCTAAGTCGTTCCAAGTCGCGTATTAGCAGGTGGGCCCGTTTGTAAGTGGCAAAACGACGGGCAAAACCGATGGTAAGCACATCATCGCGGAGCTTTTCCTGAATCTCAACAACCTGTCGTGGGTTTTCGTATTTTACAATTTGCGGATCGACAAGGCGTGTGCGAATATAGTCGATTAGCTTTTTTCGGTTTGCATTTCGAATATTCCAAAGCTTGGCATCGGGTATATTGTTGATGTTGTCCCAATTTGGCTTGTTATCGAAGCTATGCTCATTAGGGCTGGTTTCAATTAAATCTCTAATTTCGGGAGAGGCCCATGTTGGATAGTGTACTCCATTTGTAACGTAGCCTATGTGCAGTTCGCTTGGGAAATAGCCTGGCCACAAGTTGGCAAACATGCGCTGGCTAACTGCACCATGTAACTTGCTTACCCCATTAACTTCTTGCGAGAGGTTGGCTGCAAGGTAGCTCATTGAGAAGCGCTCGGTTATGTCGCCTGGGTTAAGCTTTCCAAGATCCATAAACTGCTCCCAGGTAATGCCAAGCCGTTCGGGATAGTGAGCCATGTAAGTACGTAGCATATCTTCGGGGAATGAGTCGTGCCCAGCAGGTACAGGAGTATGCGTAGTAAATAGGCTAGCCGCCCGAACGAGCTCAAGCGCTTCTTCAAACGAGTATTTTTCCTCAATAATTGCTAGCTTAAGCCTTTCCAATCCTGCAAATGCAGCGTGTCCCTCGTTTAAGTGAAAAATATCGGGGTGTATGCCAAGTTCATCAAGAGCCCTAACACCTCCAATGCCTAGAATCATTTCCTGTTTAAAGCGGTTTTCCCAGTCTCCTCCGTATAAATGGTGTGTAATTGCCCTGTCCTGAGGTTGGTTCTCTTCAAAGTCGGTATCGAGAAGATACAGTTCGGTACGGCCAATGTCGACACGCCAAATTCGAGCATTTACGTTGCGACCGGGAAGGGCAACGCTAACGGTTTTCCATTTGCCATTAACGTTACGTACAGGTTTAGCAACGGTTTGAGTAAAGTTCTGCTGATCGTACGAGGCTATTTGCTGTCCTGCCGATGATAGCTGTTGGGTAAAGTATCCGTAGCGGTAAAAAAGGCCAATGCCAACTAGGGGAACATTTCTATCCGACGCTTCTTTTAGGTAGTCGCCAGCCAACACTCCAAGTCCGCCCGAATAAAGTTTTAAACTAGTGTGTAAGCCAAACTCCATGCTAAAGTAGGCTACTTTAGGTCCTTTTCGGCCGTGCTTTTGTTTCATGTAGCCATTAAAATGCTGATGCACATTTTTTAGCTTCTCGATGAAAAGCTCATCGTTTTCGAGCTTCTGAAACTTTTTAAGTGAAATCTTGTCGAGGAAAAGGATGGGGTTTTGCTCACACTCGCTCCAAAGCTCTTCATCTATCGATTCGAATAGTTCGGCAGCATCAGGATTCCAACACCACCATAGGTTTTTCGATAGCTCATCGAGTGCATTGAGCTTTTCGGGGATGCTTTTTTGTATAAGCAGACGAACCCAGTTGGGCTTGTTTATGTGAAACTTTTTCTCAACCGTTGGGAGCTGCTCCTCGCGATCAATATCCATAAACTGCTGCGTGCGTTGCTCAACTTTTTGCAGCGCTATGCTGTACGCTTGCTTGTAATGGCTAATTAGGTTCTCCCACAGGGCTATTTGCGATACCTCAAGGGCATTATTCCTATATACTTCCTGGTTTTCGAGGTTTAAAGCAGCGTAGCTGCAAAGGGTTGATGATATCTCGTCAATAACATGCTCGTCGTTATCGTCGGTTCGCTCAATAACCTTAATGCCTGGGTGCTCGTTGGTAAAGTAAGTGTTTACCCAAAGTCCAAAACCGGCAAGCGATGTGGTAATGGTTGGTACGTGAAAGGCTAGGCTTTCAAGAGGAGTGTATCCCCAAGGCTCATAGTACGATGGGAAAACTGATATATCCATACCGATGAGCAGATCCCAATAGGGCAGGTTGAAAATACCATCGTTGCCGTTGAGGTAACAGGGAACAAAAAATATTTTCACCTTATCGCTAGATGAGTTGAAAAGCCCGGCCGATTTGATCCTATTGAGAATTGGATCGTATTCAGGGTCGTTGAGGTAGTGGGTTAGGTGCGTATTGCTAAGTACAACTACATTCTCATTATCCTTTTCAATTAGGTTTTTGAAAACATCCTTACGCGGACCATGGTGTGCCGATGGAATTAGGATAAAAGCAAGAACTTCGCGCTTTAGGTTTGGGCATTGGTTGAGCTTTGCAAGCGCATCGATAAAAACATCAATACCCTTGTTTTTAAACTCGTACCTTCCGCTAATACCAACAACCATGGCATCTTTTGCAACATCGTGAGCAAGCAGGGCCTCGGCTACTTCGTAAAATTTCACTTTAGCTTCAATTCGGCGTAGCTTAAACTCTTCTTCTTCGGGAACAAAGCTATTTTCGAATCCGTTGGGGGTAACAATATCAACCTTTTTGCCATGAAACTGTTCGCACTCCTTGGCTGTAATGTCGCTAACGGTTGTGTAGCAGTCGGCTTCTAAAGCCGATATTTTTTCGAGCGACTGCTTTGATATAACGTTAAATTCAGCTGCTTTTTGCTCTGCATTGTATTTCTCGAGTTTGCTATAGAGTGGAATGTTGTTTCCGGCAATGCATCGTCCCATAACAGTGGCGTGGGTTGTAAAGATATTGCCAATTTGAGGAGCGTGTTTTTTGAGGTAAAGAAGCCCCGTTCCCGTCATCCACTCGTGAAATTGGGCAGCAATTCGGTGCCTTTGAGTAAGCTGAAAACGCATAAAACTTTCAATTACCTTTCCGGCTGCATAGCCAAATAGGGCAGGCTCAACGTAATCCCATTGCCCAGTAATTGAGTCGAGCTTATACTCCTCCCACAGCTCCTTAAAAATCTCATCCTTTTTGGCGAAGAAGGGAGTGAAATCGACAATAACCACAACAGGTTTTCCTTCAATGTTCCAGCGTCCTATACGAATTCGAAGGCCCTCGTCGGCTGCTTTGTTGCGCCACGATGCATAAAGTTGACTGTCCTCAATAAACTCAGGGTTGCTAACGGTGTCGCGCCAAACGTCGGGGCCAATCATTATTAAATTATTCTTGTACTCTTTTACCAACGTAAGTGCCTTGGTTGAGATAACCGTATGTATGCCCCCAACCTTATTGCAAATTTCCCAGCTTACCTCGAACAGATAGTCGGGTTTCAGTAGTTTCTCGTTCATAGTTTTTTGTTTTACATTGGTTTTAACTCTTTTGAAGTAGAATTACTTTTTTTCCTTAGTGGATGCTTTTGGTGAAGCCTTTTTTGTCGATTTCTTTACCCTTTGTTTTGGTTTCGATCGGGTTAGCTTTTTGGGTTCGGTTTTCTTTTTAAGCTGCTTAAGCTCTTTCAGCTTCTTTTCATACTCCTCAATCATTACATCAACTTCCTCCGGAAGAGGGTCTTCTTCCTTGGCCTTGCTTTCAACCTCTTTGTGTGCATTAACTCTTAGTTTAAAATCGCTAAAGGCGTTCATAAAGGTTATGAATGCATCGTATGGTGAGTCGTAGGGATTAAAGTACTTGTGAACATCGCCATCGCTAAACCACTTGGTGCACATGTAGTAAAAGTGGTCGCTGGTTTGTAGGTAGCGCCAGTCGCGCTGAATGTCTGGGTCATTAATACTATTAATTTTTTCGATTATTGAGTAGAGGTTGTCGAATGCATCATCCTGCATCTCGTTGCCCAGCCATGCGGTAAGGTCGCGCTCCTCATCGGCCCAGCTAATTGGGTACGGTACATGGAGTGGCGCAATGGGCTGATGCTTTTTGGCTGCTTCGGTAGGAGTAAGAAACTCAAAGTTAGTGTCAGCAAAAACCCTGTGCGGAAGAGCTTTTAGAAACTCAAAAATGCCCGTTTCGGCCCACTGGTGCTCGCCAAAGGTTTCGTAATCCATAAACAGGTTGATTATCTCATCCTTTGGGTCGATGGAGTTTAGCCAATTCACATACTTTTCGGTAGTTAATGGCCACTCTTCCCAAGCTGTATTTGAGAACCGAAATGCGATGTCGTCGCTAAGCTGGAAATTTTTTAGTAGCAGCTTTAGCTTTGGGTTAATGGCGTTTGTATAGAGATAGTTCGAACTTTTCCAGCCCATAATATGCTTGGCCCCTTCGGTGAGCATAGCCTTATATCCCATTTTGGCGACCATGGCGCCAATTTCATCGGAGTAGATAAGCTCCGTATTTCTGAACGTGGTTGGTTTTTGCCCGAATAGCTGCTCAATTTTTTCGGCCTGCGCTTGTACCTGCTTTTCGAATTCGGATGGACTTTTAAGAGCCGAAAGGGAGTGCGAGTAAGTTTCGGCTAAAAATTCAACGCATCCAGTTTGTGCAAGGTGCTTAAAGGTTTCGAGAACATCGGGGGCGTATAGCTCAAACTGATCGAGCGCAGTACCTGAAATGGAGTACGATATTTTAAACCGGCAACCAAATTGGTTAATTAGGTCAAGCATTAGCTTATTTGTGGGGAGGTAACATTTTTCGGCAACTTTTCGCATTATTGATCGGTTCGAAAATTCGTCGAAGTAGCTATGGTTTTTCCCAATGTCGAAAAATCGGTAGCGCCTGAGCCTAAAAGGCTGATGAACCTGAAAGTAAAAGCAGATGGTTTTCATTGTATTGGCTTTTTAATTCTTTTTTTGCTGTTTATTTAAGGCTAAATCGATATTAACGATTTGTATACCTCTTTAACCTCGTTGGCTGCGTTTTCCCACTTAAGGTTGTTTACCTCGCTTTGCCCGTGCTGCTTAAAGTATTTCGATAGCGCATCGTACTTAAGTAAACCGTGAATTGAGTCGGCCATGGCATCAATATCCCAAAAGTCAACCTTAAGCGCATGCTTAAGCACCTCGGCAACGCCCGATTGCTTTGATATGATTACCGGAACGTTACTCTTCATTGCTTCCAACGGGCTAATGCCAAAAGGCTCCGAAACGGAGGGCATAACGTAAACATCGCTTTGCGCAAACATGGTGTGCACCTCGGGACCTCGGAGAAAACCCGTGAAGTGAAATTTATTTGAGATTCTAAGTTCAGCAGCACGTTTAATCATTCTGTTCAGCATGTCGCCACTACCGGCCATCACAAACCGAACGTTTGGGTAGCGCTTAATAACCTTATTTGCTGCTTCAATAAAGTAATCGGGACCTTTCTGAAAAGTAATACGCCCAAGGAAAGTAACCACTTTTTCGGGAACGCCTCGGGTTGTGAGAGAAGGGTTTTCGTTGTCGGCGAAATCAACAGCATTGTGTATCGTCACCACTTTATCCTCGGGTATTCCATACCTATTTATCACAATGTTTCGTGTAAGGTGGCTCACAGCAATAACTTTGTCGGCCATTTGCATGCCTTGCCTTTCAATGTCATAAACGGCTTGGTTAACGTTTTCGCCACTTCGGTCGAATTCAGTGGCATGGATATGAACAACTAACGGCTTGCCCGAAACCATTTTAGCCGTAATGCCAGCCAAATAGGTTAACCAGTCGTGCGCATGGATAACATCGAATTTTTCGTTTGCTGCAATGCTTGCAGCAATTAGCGCGTAGCGCGATACCTCTTTCATAAGGTCTTTGCCGTACTTTCCAGTAAACCTAAAACGGTGGCTCGAATTGGTTTGGGTTTCCTCCTTTTTTTCTAACTCCGATTCGGTGATAAGCCTTTCAAATTCTTCAGGGCCAACGTAGGGGATAAGATTAGAGCTAACCTCGAGGTAACTCACCTTTTTCCAAAATTCCTCGAGTTCAATTGAAATATGGCTTACGTCAACATCTTCGGCAGGAACAATGCGCACAGCCGATTGATCTTCGTCGCCAAAGGCTTTGGGAACAACAAAGGCAATATCAACATTATGCTTTGCTAAACCTCGAGTGAGGCCAAAGCAAGCAGTACCTAAACCTCCTGATATGTGAGGTGGAAATTCCCATCCAAACATTAGTATTCTCATGCCATGTTTTTAGCGTGGTTAAACTAAGTGTAACTTTCGTACAATCTTT
>CAZGQZ010000022.1:0-12066 GCA_964527985.1 uncultured Rikenellaceae bacterium
CCCCTCAATTTTATCAATTGGAATTTTCTCGCCAAGCCCCATGTCGTGCAAAGCACCAACTATGGCATCGCGGGTAACCATACCATTTATTTTGGCAAAGTACAGCAAGGCGTATAAAGCTGCATTTCGAGGACCTGCAACGCGGAAATCGTGACTAAGCACTTTAGCTCCTGTTTTGGGAACATCAAGACTCGAATCGATAATCAGCAATCCATCAGTCATCGCTTCAATGCGCTTTTTCTGATGATTTAGCCCATCGGTAGATGTAACAAGCAACGCATCGGGAACCTCCATTCCATGGTAGTGTATTGGTTCGGGCGAGATATTAACCTCCGAGGTGGAAAACCCAACGCCAACAGTAACCGGATAGCTGCCTTTTTGCGTAACCTGATAGCCCGAGCCAAGAGCAGCCCGAGCCAAAATTGCCGATGCAACCTGAACGCCCTCTCCAGCCGAACCAGTCATTACAAGCTGGTAATGCTTGTTAAGCTGTCCCTCATGCTTCTTATCAACAACAGGTAGCTTTTCGAGTAGGTTGTTAACCCTTGCATGGTTTGGATAAGAATACGCCGGCCTCTCATTTCGCCAAACGCCCTCAACATGACCCATGCTCTCCATAATTTCGCTTAGCTTACGTTTAGGGTTAAACTTAACGCCGTAGCTTGGGCATATTTCCATAATCTCAATCACTGAGCAGCCCTTAACGCTATATGCCTCGGCCAGCTTGTCGCTAATATTGCCAATACCCAAAATGCGCGATACGTATGCTGCCCCAGCGGTGTGCGTTAGCTTGCAAATATCGTGTGCGCTAAATGGGTTGCCATCCATTGATGTGGTGGTACGAAAACCCGTTGGTGTTAAACCGCTGGTTTGTCCCCCTGTCATACCATAAAGCATATTGTTGTGTATAACTATGGTAAGATTAAGGTTCATGCGCGATGCCTCAATAATATGCTGAAGTCCAATGGTCGATCCACCATCACCAAGAAAAACAATAACCTTTTTGTTGGTATTTTCCATAGCAAACGAAACCCCAGCACCAAGCGCAACCGAACGACCATGTAAGCCATGAATTGTATGGGTGTTTAGCGTTTTATCGATAATTCCATGGCAGCCAATATCGGTAACCATAATTACATCGAGAGGAGTAAGTCCAAGTTTTTCGAGCGCAATGGCAGTGTTCTTGGCAACCAAATCGTGACCACACCCTTTGCAAAAGGGTAAACTCTGTGTATTTAAGAATGGTGTGTTCATATCTACTTCCCTCCATTAATTATTTCATGTGGTGTAATCATTTTACCTATAGCCCCAACGGGAACAATCTTGCCTGGAAGCCTGTGCCCAAACAGAATGCGAGCGTATTGCGCATTTATGTTCTCCTCAACCATTATCACCTTTTGGTACTTATCCATTATTTGATAGTAAACATAGGGGATTGGGAAAAGTGTTTTGGGAATAAGTAGCGAGACCTTTTCGCCCTGCTGACGCATTTGAGCAACCGCATCGATAGCCGCATTGGCCGAAATATCGAAGGCAACTATTAGTTTGGTAGCGTCAGGCTGCTCATCGAGATGGTAAAAGGTAAAGTCGTTAAGATGATGCATTGCCTTATTCTCGAGCCTAACCGTATTGGCAAGTGCCTCGGGTGTTGAGTGTTGCAAAATCCCCTTAGTATCGTGGGTTGATGCGGTAATACGAACCTGATGCTTCTTATTGCCCAACTCGAGAAACTCTGGAACAAGTGAACTATCGGCTTTGTATGGAATAAATGGCTCATCACTTTGGTAACGCCTTTTCTCAACTGGGCTAATATCATTTAGTAAAGAGATATCGAAGCTACGTTGGGTCATAACCCCCTCTTTTGACGTAAGCACCACAACGGGCGTACGCAACTTCTCGGCAAGTTTAACTGCCTCGGCCGATATTTCCCAGCAATCTTCATAATCGGAAACGCAAAGCACAGGTAACTGATGACCGCCCGAAATTTGTCCGTGAAGCAAAGCCAAATCGCCTTGAGCCCCAGAGGTTGCTGTTCCGGTTGCTGGGCCAAGCCTTTGAACCAAGATAATAACCATAGGCAGTTCCATCATGAAAGCCATATTAATTGACTCAAGCATAAGCGCATAGCCAGGGAATGAGGTTGCCGTTACCGGCAATTTTCCGCTAGCAGACAAGCCCGACATCCACTGTAGCGTGGTAATTTCATCGGGAGCTGGGAGCATCATGGGCATACGGCTTGCCGAATACGAATACAAAAGGTTGGCGGGCGTAATTGGGTAGCCAATAAACGCATCGGCACCAGCCTTGGCCATGGCCTCAATCATAAGTCGAGAACCATCTGTAATCACCTTTTTGCTGTTACTTGTTTGCTGCATAAACTATGTTTTGACTGATTAGACTTTCAATTTTTTCGAGATCAATCCCCAGCTCATCGCATAAAATACCATAAGTATGCTCCCCATAATGAGGAGGATGCGTCATTCCGCCGCTACTCTGGCTACCATTAATGCTAAAAGCCACCGAGCTAACACCTTTAATTGTTGAGCCATTAACATTGGCCTCAAGCACCATCTCTTGTGCCTCGGGCGTTTCGAATACCTCTTGCATATTAAATACTCCTCCTGCTGGTACCTTTCGGTTGGCTAGCATTTGGAGGATGGTTTCGCGATCGTACTTAATTATTTGGTCTTGCAAAATGCCTTTAATCTCCTCCTTATTCTTTACCCTGTTGAAATTCTTGCTAAACTTTACATCTAAAGCCAGTTCGGGTTTTCCCAAGAGATCGCACAGCTCGGCAAATTGCTTTTCGGTACCAACCGCGATTACTATCCCTTTGCCATCGGAGGTGTTGAAGATTGTGCCATAAGGGACAATATTGGGATGATCGGATCCCATTCGCTGTGGAATTTTATTGCCCACAAGCCAGTTTGTTGCCTGGTTTACTAGCGACGAAACACCCGATTTAAATAGCGATGCATCGATATAGCAACCGCCCTGTCCACGCTCCCGCTGAAGTAAAGCTACCAAAATTGCCTCCTTATGGTGATGCGCAGCCAGCACATCCATTAGCGCCACTGGCATTTTAGTGGGAGGACCATCGGGCTCACCGTTCATATAGGTGAAACCACTCTCGGCCTGAATTATGGCATCGAACCCTGCACGCTGGTTAGTAAGACCATAACCCGTAACGTGCGAATATATGAGTTTCGGATTTAACTTCTTAAAGGTCTCATAATCGACTTGCAGCTTCTCGGCATCGCCAGGCTTGTAGTTTGCCAGCACAATATCGCACTGCTTAACCAGCTCGTAAATCACATTTAAGCCATCGCATTTACTAATATCAATTGCTAAAGATTTTTTTCCCCAGTTTACGCACGAAAAATATCCTGAGATATCGGAATCGGGGTTTTCAGTAGGGAGCTTCCATTTGCGAGTTACATCGCCATCGGTTACAAGGTTCTCAACCTTAATAACCTCGGCACCTAACTCGGCAAGGAACATCCCAATACTTGGTCCAGCCAGCACGCTGGCGAGTTCCAATACTTTAACCCCTTCTAAAGGCTTATGTAAATCCATATTAAAATTTTAATCGTTACTCTTTTCGCGAAGCGATATACCTCTTGCCTTAATATTGCGCTTACGCTTGTTAGCGTAAATATTGCCAATGATAATACAAACAACGGCTGCGGCAAGGGCAACATAGGTATCTTCCACCTTCCACCAGCCTGCAAGTTTGGCAATTATGTTGATAATAACTGCAATTGTACCACCAATAAAGGCAAATCGTACTCCATCGGTCGAAATCCAACCGCGCTTATAAATGCCAAGCACAATTACAATTGCACCAATAGCACGAATGCCGTACGATATATAGGCCATGCTTAGTATTGCACCACTTGAGAAGACAGCCAACGGAATGGTAATGAGGTTAACCAGAATTACCAACTTGCGTGCTGTTGAAATAATTTTTTGATCTACAGCCGATTTATTGATAATACCATGGTAAATATCTTTGGTAGCAATGGTTACTACAGCAAAATTTACAGGCCCAACGGTTGAGAGAATTGCAGCTAATATACCTGCAAGCGCAACGCCACCCATAATTGGGTGAATAAACTCAGGTGTTACCATTAGTGTAGGAAGCACCATTTTAGCATTAATAGCACCAAGATCAATATTCCAAAGCGGACTTGCTGCAGTAGTTACATCAAAATAGTTACCTGTTTTGGCTATCAGGCCAAGAATTGCAACCATAATACCAAAAGGCGCAATAATTAACGATGAGAAGATGGCTGCTTTCTTGGCTATATCGGCAGTGCGAGCAGCAAAAATAGGTTGAATACTAGCTTGTCCGGCCATACCACCCAATACGCCACCAAGTATTAAACTCCATGCGTAACCAAGTCCTCCGCTAAAGGGGTTGTATAAGTTTTCGGGCGATCCGCTGGCAATCATCTCGCCTTTAAGTGCAGCAAAACCTCCAATATCGGTTAAGCCCGAGAAGGTTGCATAGCCAATACCAATAAACATAACCGCTACGTGAATTATCCCAGTTATGGCCAAGGCATGCATTCCGCCAATGTATGTGTAAATTGTGATTACTACCGATGATATGATAACGGCATACACCCATGGTAAATCGAACATGGCTGAAATAACACTCGATGCGGTTTGTAGCTGCACAAAGGCCAGCACTATGTATGCAAACAGAAATGCGATAGCCGAAACCGTTTTGGCTCGCCTGCCAAAAAGATTTTTAAGCATCTCACTAACCGTATGTACATTATTCTGTCTGTAATGACGTGCTACGGTGTACCCAATGATAATCATACCAATAGCGGTAGAAATATTGTAAAGAATGGGTTGAAGGGTACCCGAGGTAAAGGCCTTCTCGCTAACACCAATGGTACTCATTCCTCCTAACCACTCGGAGGCTACCACAACAGCACAGGCAATAACGCCTAGGTTACGACCAGCAACCAGATAGTCGGCCGCCGAACGGCTAGCCACTTTTTTTGTAAGAATTGAAATTAGGGTAATAAGGCCGAAGTAGGCCAGTACAACAATAAGGTAGGTTGACATAATGGTTCTAAAAGGTTTAGTTTAGTAAAATCATCAATACCAATAAACTACTAAAAGAGAAATAGGCCTAGGTTTCCCTAAACCTAATACATGGCACAACTAGCTAAATACCTAAAGAAATGAAACCAATAGCTTTTAGCGTGAGGCAAATTTACCTATTAATATGAAATTCGAAAACCTTTGCGGAAATATTTAAACCGATATGCTTATTAACACACAAATTGGCTTCACTCGAGTTTTAATGGTAATTTGGCCAAACCATAAAAGCCTCACTATTATGCATTTCTACTTTCCTAATTTCAACTCCCAAAGCTCAATCTTTTCGTTACTTCTTACATTGGAAAGCCAACTCTTTTTAGATGATAATTGCTGCTTTAACGAAACCTGTTTATAATCTACTAAACTGAAACGCGAACTAGTCTCGAGCTCTCTCCTAATTGGATGATCCCAGTTTAGTCCTGCTGCTTGGGCAAAAGTTGAAAATAGGATAACCAATCGTGAGTTTAACGATAGCTTTAACGCTGCCTGACTGAAAAAATTTGCAAAGAAGTCGTTTGTATAATACATCGCTAAATCAATGCTGCCGAACGATTCAGCGGGTATCCATGGGGGATTAATAACTACGAGTTCGCTGGCATTTACGTCAACTCCCGAAAACAAGTTGGCTTGCATTGGCTTAACCTTCGGCTCTAACCCAAGTCTTTTCAGCTCAAGAGAAATGCTATGTATAGCATTAGGGTTGATATCGGTGGCAAGCACATTTTCAACCCCGTGCTTTAGCATATAGAAACTGAGCACGCCGCAGCCTGTGCCTATATCAATTGCATTGCTAATACCTTTGTTTCCTTTGAGCCATTCATCAAAAAGCAGAAGATGCTCGGTTCTCGTTGGAAAATATACTCCGTAGTATGGGTGAACCTTATGGCCAAGACCAGGAAATTCAACTCCTGCAGTAAACCACTGGTACGATCCATTCATCCCCAATACATCGGTAAAAGGCAGAAAAAAATCATTCAATTCAGGGTAAAACTCCTTAAGCCATGGAATATGCGGAGATTTCTGCAAATGCACGCTGTGATCAACAATCCTAACAAACAGCCTACTTGTTAGCTGTTTTAGCTTATCCCTATTATCTCTTGATGAAGAGTAATCGCTAATGGGAGCTAATAGGTTTACCTGTTTTTTCAACCATGAGTAGAAGGACATTGCCGTACCATAAGTACCCTCAAAACAATACTCATCGGCCTTTAGCAAAGCATTGAGCACTTTTCGGTATTGCGATGCTGCATTTAGAGGCTTAAAATGCTTTGCGCCTACTACAGGTTTTGGATAGTTCATAAGTTTTTTTGTAAAAAGGGATGAAACTAATCCTCCTCATACCAGCTCTTGTATAACAAGTACCCTTTTGCAATGCGCTGGTTAATCTCTTTTGATTGCTCCACGTCCATTTCCTTCACAAACTTGGCAGGTACACCCGCGTATATACTACCAGGCTCAATTATAGTATTGGCCAATACAAGGGCGTTGGCTGCTACAATAGCACCTTCGCCAACCACAGCATAATCGAGAACTGTTGCACCTATACCAATCAGCGCACCCGCTTTTACTGTAGCACCATGAACAGTAACATTATGCCCAATGGTTACATCATCCTCAAGGGTAACAACCGATTTTTTATAGGTGGTATGCAATACGGCATTATCCTGAACACTAACTCTATTCCCAATACGTATTGGGTTAACGTCGCCCCTAAGTACAGCACCATACCAAATGCTACAATCGTCGCCAATTTCTACATCACCAATCAAAACAGCTGTTTCGGCTATAAAACAGTTCTTCCCAATTTTTGGCGTTTTGCCATTCAAAGTTCTAATTATCGACATAGTACAATTAATCTTTTTAAACAAAACAAAGATAAGGCAACTTATGTTAACGAGAGCCAACTAGCAAATAACATTATTAGCTGCTAAAACCTAATAACAAAACTTGTCGTTCTTACTATCAGTCAATTACAAAAAAAGGTGCCGAAAACGTTTTAAACCTGACAAGAATCATGTTATAAAACAACCAAAAAAAATGAATTAGGCGTTTTTCCTTCCATAAAATAGCTAATTTTGCATTATAATTTTCATGCAGGGGGTTTAATTGAAAAGCCTGAAAACAAGTTAATATGCATATAAAATGGCAATTCTATTTTATATGCATTTACATTTTTGGCTCCCCCATAACGAAAACACATAAATAAAACCACTATGGATAAACAAAAGCATGTGCTAGAGGTTGATGAGGTTTCCATTCGATTCTCAGGCGACTCTGGCGATGGTATGCAGCTTTCCGGAACTTTGTTTTCTGACGCTTCGGCGCTGTTTGGTAATGGTGTTAGTACTTTTCCCGACTACCCCTCTGAAATACGTGCACCACAGGGCACTATTGGTGGCGTATCGGGATTTCAGCTGCAAATTGGGAGTAAAAAAGTTTACACTCCTGGCGACTACTGCGATGTTTTAGTTGCCATGAACCCTGCAGCGCTTAAAGCAAATGCAAAATGGCTAAAAACTGGAGCAACCATTATTGCCGACAGCGATACGTTTAACGAAAAAGGGCTGCAAAGAGCAAACTACAAAACCGACGACCCTGTTACTGAGCTAAAACTTGAAGATTACAACGTAATATTTGCCCCAATAACAACCCTAACCAAAGAGAGCCTCAAGGAAACCGAACTTGACAACAAGAGTATTATCCGAAGCAAAAACATGTTTGCTTTAGGTATGGCATACTACATGTTCGATAGGCCATTAAACTTTACCGAGCATTTTTTTGAGGTGAAGTTTAAGAACCGTCCTCGTATTGTTGAAGCAAACAAAAAAGTACTTAAGGATGGCTATAATTACGCTGCTAACATTCACGCTATTCCAAATACCTATAAAATCCCATCGGCTACTAGCATACCAAAGGGACTATACAGAAACGTAAATGGGAATACAGCAACCGCTTGGGGGCTAATTGCTGCTGCAGAAAAAGCAAAACTCCCTCTGTTTTGCGGTTCATACCCCATAACTCCTGCTACTGAAATACTAATTGAACTTGCAAAACGCAAAGACCTTGGTGTTAAAACCCTTCAGGTAGAAGATGAAATTGCAGGTATTTGTACTGCCATTGGCGCATCATACGCAGGTAACTTTGCCGTTACAACCACTTCAGGCCCTGGCCTTTCGTTAAAATCGGAAGCCATTGGACTTGCTGTAATGACAGAGCTACCATTGGTAATAGTAAACGTTCAGCGTGGTGGACCTTCAACTGGTTTACCTACAAAAACTGAGCAGAGCGATCTTATGCAAGCGCTTTACGGCCGAAATGGCGAGTGCCCGGTAATTGTAGTTGCTGCCAGTTCGCCAAGCAACTGCTTCGATTGGGCATTTAATGCTTCAAAACTATCGCTAGAGCATATGACTCCGGTAATTCTACTAACCGACGGTTACATTGCCAACGGAACTGAGCCATGGAAAGTTCCTAGCATGAGTGAGTACCCAGAGATTAACCCACCATTAGTTCCCGATGGAACCGAAAACTTCGAACCATATGAACGCGATCCAGAACGATTGGCTCGTAGGTGGGCTATTCCCGGACAAAAAGGACTTGAGCATCGCGTTGGTGGCCTCGAAAAAGATTTCATAAAAGGTTCCGTTTCGCACGACCCTAACAACCACCAACGAATGGTTAACATAAGGGCCGAGAAGGTTGCTAAGGTTCAGGATTTTATACCCGAACAAGAAGTTTTTGGTGACGAGAAAGGAGACTTACTGGTAATTAGCTGGGGAGGAACTTTTGGGCACACATACACTGCCGTTCAGGAGTTGCAAGCAGAAGGCAAAAGCATTTCGTTATGCCACATTCACTACATCAACCCTCTACCCAAAAACATTAAGCAAATTTTCGGACAGTTTAAAAAACTAGTTGTTTGCGAGCTAAATATGGGGCAAATGGCCGACTACCTTAGAATGAACTTTCAGGAGTTTCAGTACAACCAGTTTAACAAAGTACAAGGCTTGCCATTTACCATTTCGGAGCTAAAAGATAAATTTAACCAAATACTGGAGGGATAGTAACCATGGGAAAACATAACTTCACACCACAAGATTTTAAAAGCGATCAGGAAGTACGCTGGTGCCCAGGTTGCGGCGACCACGCAATTCTCAACTCAGTATACAGGGCACTTCCTCAAGTTTCGGATGAACTTGATTACGATAAAGAGCGTTACGTTTTTGTGTCGGGAATTGGCTGTTCGAGCCGTTTCCCATACTATGTTGACACCTACGGATTTCATGGCATTCATGGCCGTGCCTCAGCAATTGCTACTGGAATGAAAGTAGCCAACCCCAAGTTAAGCATTTGGCAAATGACTGGCGATGGCGATGCTTTAGCCATTGGTGGAAATCACTTTATCCACGCTATTCGTAGGAATATCGATATCAACATTATTCTGTTTAACAACGAAATTTACGGTTTAACCAAAGGGCAATACAGCCCTACATCTAAACTTGGAGCCGTAACCAAAACATCGCCTTACGGAACGGTTGAACACCCTTTTCGCCCAGGCGAACTTGTAATTGGTGCTCAAGGAAAATTCTTTGCTCGCTCAATTGATGCCGATGTTAAGCTAACTGCTGACATTCTGGTTGAAGCTGCAAAGCACGATGGAACTTCTGTAGTGGTTATACAGCAAAACTGCGTGATATACAACGACAGAACGCACGCACACATAACAGAAAGAGAACACAGGGCCGACAGAACAATTGTACTTAAGCATGGCGAAAAGATGGTGTTTGGAAAAGAGAATAACAAAGGAATTGTTCTTGAAGGAAACCACCTTAAAGTTGTAACAATTGGTGAAGATGGTTATACCCTCGACCATATTTTAGTACATGATGCAACTACTCCAAACCCAGGAATTCATGTAATGCTTGCCAACATGAGCTATCCTGATTTTCCGTTAGCGCTTGGCGTTATTAGAGCAGTTAAACACCCTACGTACGACGATAATGTTAGGGATCAGCTGCTAGAGGTTCAAAAAGATGCCAAGATTAAATGTATGGATGATTTGCTGCGAAGTGGCGATACTTACGAAATTAACTAGCCAATACTTTAAGATATTAAGAAGAGCGTTGATTTATTAGTCAACGCTTTTTTTATCTACAGGCGCTAACCAAGTCTTTTAAAATCCCAAGGTCTTTCTCCAAAGCATTACCAACAACAACCATACTAGCACCTGCGTTGCGTGCTGCTTTTACCTGTTCAGGATTCCGCAACCCTCCTCCCACAATAATTGGCAGATTAACACATTTACGAACCTCGCTTATAATTTGCGTTGAAACTGGCAATTCGGCTCCGCTACCTGCTTCAAGATAAATACTTTTAAGCCCCAATTGCTGGCCAGCCAATGCTGTTGCTACAACTATATCGCTCTTATCTCGCGGGATTGGAACAGTTCCGCTCATGTATTGCACAGAGGTTACTCTGCCCGATTCAACTAGGATATACCCTGTTGGGATAATCTCCATACCACTCTTGCGAAGCGAATGAGAAACCAACACATGGTTTCCAATCAGAAAATCGGGATTTCGGCCCGAGATAAGAGAAAGGAGCAGTATTGCATCGGCAGTAGGAACAAATTGCATGGCATTGCCTGGGAAAAGCACTATTGGAATTGAGGTATACCTTCTAATGGTTAACAACGTATCGGCAATACTCGCCTGAGTTATGCTGCCACCAAGCAGAATCATATCTACTCCGGCAGTCTGTGCGCGCTGCGATAAATCGATGAGATCATCGACACTATATTTATCTGGGTCGACGAGTAGGGCAAATAAGCCTTTTTGCGATTTTACTAGCTGAGTGTATACCATATCTACCAAACTAACGATTTAGGATTGCACCCTACCCAAACCACATTAAAGTAGCCAAGATAAAAATACCGTAGGCTAAAACGCTGAACGGTACCTCCAAGCCTAACGCTAGCGTCAAGATTGCCCTTGGGACCAAGGTTTGCAATGGGTTTAACATCCATATCGGGGCCGCCCAGTCCCTCCATGCCAGGCAGCTTATAAATTGCCTCCTTGGCACTCCAAATTAGGGCGAGCTGCCTGTTGTCATCTAGGTCAACCCATTTTTTCTCATTCTTAGAAAGATACTTATCGCTCACCTCAATAAAGGGACGAGTAAACGATTCAATATCGATACCCACCAAATCGTCGCTACTTAAAATTACAGCAACATAGGGGTACGAATGGCTAATAGAGATATGAGAATGCGAATGTGCTAAAAATGGCCTGCGAGTTGGGTGGTACATAACATGACCAGTATAGCCAAACTCGCGAAGTAATGCCCGGGCTGCAAGCCACTCGAGTCGTCTACGGCTATGCGAAATTCTGGCAAGACCGGGAAAATAATCACCTCCAACTAGCTCTTTTAGCTTGTCCTCGGTTTCCTCAACCTTCCATACTCCTAAAACAAAATTGTCCGATTTAGATATATCTACAATAGCCATATTTAGCCCTTATCTTATTTCCACTCTATCGATTCCATAAGCACAACTAAATCTTTCCCAAAAAAATCGACCGATGGAGCCAATGAATCTTTATTGGGCGCAACGGAAAAGTATAGTGCTCCTCTAAGAAAGTGCTCTACAGAATCGGTAACGAAAAATTGCCACGAGCTAGCTGTATTCCCTTTCATATTGTAAAGAATTCCGTATACCCTTTTTTCCGGATTTTCAAAAAACCTTTCAGTAATTGCCTCAGCCTTATAGGTATGTTTAAACGCTAATGTTCGGGAATCTTCAATTAGCGAATCGAGCCGCCCACTTGCATCCTTGTAGCTAATGTGGATTCGAGCTTTGTAGTTGTCAAAATCTACATTTACCCAATAAGGTTCTGCGTTTTGCGAACCATCGGCTCGGACTGCGGCATAAACTGGATACTGAAAGCG
>CAZGQZ010000022.1:12166-21377 GCA_964527985.1 uncultured Rikenellaceae bacterium
GGAACAAAATAGGCTTCTCTTAAAAGCTTTTGCCACTCAAAGGTATCGGGTTCATCAATAAAGGGCAACAGATCCTTAACATACAAAACGCCCCTAATCTCGTCGAACGATTGCTCGTAAACGGGTATTCGGCTATAGCCCGATTCAACAACAACCGACTTAAGCTTATTAAACCCTGAGGATAGTTCAACGGCAACCACATCGAGCCGTGGTTTCATTATCTCCTGCACCTCAATATGTCCAAAAGTGACAATCCCTCTTAGTATCTTTTTTTCCTCGGGATGATGGCCTGAAGTAATATCCAATGCATCGCCTAGCTCATCAATTGAGATGTTTCTTCGTGGGCTAAACCGCCGGCTAACCTGTGCGGTTGATGAAACGAGAATATGATTGAGAGGAAAAAACAGTTTAAATAATGCGTACATAGGGTATGCCATTGCTCGCGAAAACGATTTTGGCTTACTTGTAGCAAGAATTTTCGGAACTATTTCGCCAAATAGCAGCAGAATAAAAGTGATAACCACTACCTGAAAGATAAAACCAAATATTGGCGATTCCGAAAAGTTAAAAATTGAATTGGTAAGAAAAGCCGACAGTATAACAATGCCTACGTTAATGAAATTGTTGGCAATTAGAATGGTTGCTAATAACCTCTCTGGCTTTTGGAGCAACTCGAGCACTACCTTGTTTGCCCTCGACTCATCACTTTCGAGGCTCTTAACATCAGCAGGGCTGAGCGAAAAGAAAGCCGACTCTGATCCGGAAACTAAACTTGAGAACAATAGCAAAACAGCGAGAACCAATAAACCCGATATTACACCAAATGTAATAGGGTAAAGCTCAATGCTTGGCAAGGTCAAGCTGCTATTTAAAATTAATAACTGTGGATTCAATTACGAATATTTTTTCAACCCTTCCGATTACCTAGAATGGTAAATCATCTTCGGGTTGTGGCATTAACGATTCATCATCCTTTTGGGAATTTGACGGCGACTGGTCGCTAGTACGCTCATCTTTTGCAGTACCATCGGATGGCGATGGGCCTAGAAAGCGGAACGTTGTACAGTATACCTCAGTAAAATACTTTTTTGCTCCAGTTTCCTTATCCTCATAGGTATTTGTTCTTAGGCGACCTTCAACATAAAGCAACTTACCTGATTTAATATACTTTTCGGCAATTTCGGCCTGACCACGCCATACAACAATATTATGCCATTCGGTTTGCGTTACCCTTTGACCACTTTTATCCGTATACGTTTCGTTTGTTGCTAAGGGGAAACGAGCAACAGTTACACCACCCTCAAGATGCCTTACATCTGGGTCTTTCCCTACATTGCCTACTAAAATTACCTTATTTACGCTCATAGCTAGTTTTTTGAATGATTAACTAAGATACAAATATAAGCATATCCTACTAATGACAACAAACAAAGAGGACAAAAGAGACTTACCAACTCTAAGGATTTAAAAAGTACTTTGCCGCAGGCTCAGCTGCCAAAAAGTTATCAATTAGTGTTGGAATTGAGTAGCGATTGATTGATGCAGTTAAAACCTTTTTATAACCATCTTGCAATGCCGATGCAGGTTGTAAAATCCGAACAACAATAAATTGCGCCCAAATTACCTGATGGCTAAGCAAATGCTTAACAGGTGACGATACGTATAAAATAGTTGGAACGCAATGCCCAAAAAGGCTTAGCCATTCATCGGTTTTCTGCAATTGTTCTACTGATAATTGCATATCGGATTCGATAAGGGGAAATTCGTATAACGACCGCCAAATATCATTTGCGTTTCGCTTTGCAATGTAGGTGAAATAGCCATCACGAATAAGCAGGTAGCTAAAAAACCGATTGCGCACATTTATCTTTTTGGCTTTAACAGGTAGCGCATGTATTACATTGTTTATATAAGCGTAACAGTATGCAGCAAAGGGACAGCTATTACAGTTGGGGTTTCGAGGAATACACTGCAAAGCGCCAAAATCGAGAAGCGCTTGGTTAAACTCATCGGGCGCAGAAAAGTCCATAAGCTCTTCAACCATACTACGAAAAACTGCTTTCCCCGATGATGTAAACGGCGAATCGAAAATGCCAAAAATGCGCGCAATTATCCTGTAAACATTCCCATCGATTGCTGGTACAGGCTGCTTAAATGCAAATGAAGCAATAGCACCAGCCGAGTACTCACCAACACCTTTTAGCTTAAGCAAGTCGTTATATGTTTGAGGAAATCGGCCATTCAGCTCGTTTGCAATAAACTTTGCTGAGGCTAGCATATTTCGAGCCCTCGAGTAGTAACCCAAACCCTGCCAGAGTTTTAGCACCTCATCCTCATTAGCGCGAGCTAAATGCTTTACCGTAGGGAATGCCTCAACAAACCTAAGGTAGTAGGCCATTCCCTGCACAACCCTTGTTTGCTGAAGAATAACCTCCGAAACCCATATCATATAAGGATCGGTAGTTTCGCGCCATGGCAATACACGAGCGTTTTGAGCGTACCATTCTTTAAGCAACCTTTTAAAATCCATTAAATCAATAGTTAATGAATACTTATTTGACAAAAATAGTTGTAAAGTTTTTTATTTATAAACTTAAATGAGTTATATTTGCAGTCCGATTTGAGAATTTTAACCTTAATTTATTGATAATTAAAGATTTTTTAAAATGACAAAAGCAGATATCGTTAACGAAATTTCCAAGAACACTGGAATTGAAAAGGTAACTGTACAAAAAACAGTTGAAGCCTTTATGGAGACAGTAAAGGATTCTCTCGTAAAGGAGAAGAACGTATACCTAAGAGGTTTTGGTAGCTTTATAGTAAAAAAACGCGCACAAAAAACTGCACGTAACATTTCTAAAAATACTACTATTATTATTCCTGAGCACTTTATACCTGCTTTTAAACCAGCAAAAACCTTTGTAAACAAGGTTAAGTCTCACGTTAAGTAATTCCATTTTTCAATCACATAATACACTTATAACCATGCCAAGCGGAAAGAAGAGAAAAAGGCATAAGATGGCAACACATAAGCGTAAAAAGCGCTTACGTAAAAACCGTCATAAGAAGAAGAAATAAAGCTGTAGCCTTTAATACAGCTTTTGCAATCTAACATGTCCAACCTAAGGAGCTGCATTGTTCTTTAGGTTGGTATTGTTTAATAACACCTTACCGTAATTTAAAACTTCCAAAAGTGAACACAGAGCTTATTATCGATGTACGATCATCTGAAGTTGCTATAGCTCTGCTTGAAGACAAACAGCTTGTTGAGCTCAACAAGGAGAAAAGCAACGTTCAGTTTTCGGTTGGCGACATCTATCTGGGTAAGGTTAAGAAAATAATGCCTGGTTTAAACGCAGCGTTTATTGACGTTGGCTACGAGAAAGATGCATTTTTGCACTACCTCGATCTTGGCCCCCAATTCCGATCGTTTAACAAATTTTTACAGGTTGCCCAAACAAAAAAGGGCAAAACAGTTCCCCTCCCAAAGTTTAAGCTGGAGCCCGAAATTGATAAGGACGGTAAAATATCGAACGTGCTCACCTCAGGGCAAACCGTTCTGGTACAAATAGCCAAAGAGCCTATATCAACAAAAGGACCACGGTTAAGTGCCGAAATTTCGATAGCTGGGCGGAACATTGTGCTTTTACCTTTCTCCGATAAGGTTTCAATATCACAGAAAATCACCTCCACCGAAGAGAGAAAACGCCTTAAGCGGTTACTTGAAAGCATTATCCCAAAAAACTTTGGAGTAATTGTACGTACTGCTGCCGAAGGGAAAAAGGTGGCCATACTCGATGCCGAGCTCAGAAGCCTTATTAAAAAGTGGGAAATGGCCTACGAAAAGCTTAAGAACAATCAGCCACCAAACATAATTGTTAGCGAGCTTAAGCGAACCTCAGCCATTATTCGCGATATGCTTAACGTATCGTTCAACAGCATTTACGTTAACGACGATAGCATATACAACGACATTAAAGAGTACATCAGCACAATTGCTCCCGAAAAGGAAAAAATTGTTAAGCTGTACTCGGGCAAAGTGCCCATTTTTGAAAACTTTGGGATTGAGAAACAGATTAAAGGCCTTTTTGGTAAAACTGTTTCGTTTAAAAGCGGAGCATACCTTATAATTGAGCACACCGAAGCGTTACACGTTATTGACGTAAACAGCGGAAACCGATCGAAAGCAGGAAATGACCAAGAAACAAATGCCCTAGAGGTAAATCTAGCGGCTGCCGAAGAAGTTACGCGACAACTTAGGCTGCGCGATATGGGAGGAATTATCGTTGTTGATTTTATTGACATGCACCTCAACGATAACCGCCAAATGCTATTTGACAGGATGAAGGAGCTAATGAGTAAAGATAGGACAAAGCACAACATCTTGCCTTTAAGCAAATTCGGACTAATGCAAATAACCAGGCAAAGGGTACGTCCGGAAATGCACATTGAAACGCTCGAAAAATGCCCAACGTGCAAGGGAAGCGGCGAAATTAAACCCGCTGTACTTCTTGACGAAGAGATTGAAAACCGTTTAGCGTTTATTGTAAACGACAAGGATGCTAAAAAGCTAATCCTAAAAACCCATCCTTTCGTTGCTGCATACCTTACCAAAGGAATATTTAGCAAACGGTACAAATGGAGCAAGCAGTATAAGTGCTCCTTACGGGTTGTTCCAATTTCATCGTTCAGCTTTTTAGAGTACCATTTTCTTGACCAAAACGAAAACAAGATAGAGATTTAACGCCAACTTAAGCCGTTGCAAATTGCAACGGCTTTTTTTTGAACCATATCATAGCATGTAAATATGTTGATATTTTAAAAACGTTTAATATTTTTGCCCTGAACTTAAATCCATTTACATTGTTACGATTTAAAAATTAAATAATTAAACATAAAACTATGAGGAGAGCCATTTCAGTTGCTATAGCCACGCTTGCTCTACTATTCTCGAGCAATGCATTTAGCCAAATACAAGATCCAGTTAAGTGGAAAGTTTCAACGCAAAAGGTTGATGAAACAAAGTACGAAGTTATCTTCGATGCAACCATCGACATGGGTTGGCACCTATACTCATCGGAAAATCCTCCAGGCGGACCAATCCCCACAACATTTATTTTTACCGAAAGCGAAAACTATTCAGCAGTAGGAAATCCAAAACCCATTGGCGATGCCAAAGTTGAGCACGATGAGATTTTTGAAATGGACGTGGCCTACTTCGATAATAAAGCCCAATTCGTTCAAACAATTGAACTAAACGAAGGGATTGAAGGGGCAAAGGTGTCGGGTGAAATAGAGTATCAGGCATGCTTCGAGGATAAATGTATCTTTTTAACCTACGACTTCTCAACTACGGTTGGCGAAGTAAAACCATCGGAAGAGGCTGTAACTGAAGTTAAAGCCGATACCGCTCCCATTGAAACTGAAGAAACGGATAAGCAAACCGATTCGAATTCATCGCTAATAGTGTTTTTCCTTATTTCGCTTGCGGCCGGTTTAGCCGGGCTACTCACACCATGCGTATTCCCAATGATTCCCATGACCGTTTCGTTTTTTATGAATAAGCAGAAGAACAGGTTTAACGCAATACTCAATGCATTTGTGTTCGGAATAAGCATAGTGGTAATATACACATCAATTGGACTAATAGTTTCGTTAACCAGCGTAGGTGCCGGATTTGCAAACCAGCTTGTTTCGCACTGGCTGCCAAACCTTATCTTCTTCCTACTTTTCATGGCCTTTGCTGCTTCATTCTTTGGTCTGTTTGAGATTATGCTACCCAGCAGCCTTTCGACAAAAACCGACAGCAAAGCCGAAAAGGGAGGATTCATAGGCTCATTCTTTATGGCACTTACCTTAGTTATCGTTAGCCTATCGTGTGTAGGACCAATTGTTGGAGCAATACTGGTTGAGTCGGCTGCAGGGCTTGGGCTTAAGCCAATTATTGGCATGCTAGGTTTCTCGTTGGCCTTTGCAATACCCTTTACGCTATTCGCAATTTTCCCATCGTGGTTAAACAAGCTACCCAAATCGGGCGGATGGCTTAACTCTGTGAAAATTGTGCTAGGTTTTATTGTGCTAGCGTTTGGTTTAAAATTCCTTTCGGTAGTAGACCAAGCCTACCACTTAAATATTTTAGGCCGCGAAGTATTTTTGGCTATTTGGATTGCCATCTTCATTATGCTTGGGCTATACCTGCTGGGAAAAATTCGTTTCAAATTCGATTCTCCCACCGATCATATCGGCTTTTTTAGGATGATACTTGCCATTGCAACCTTTGCGTTTGCCATTTATCTTGTTCCCGGAATGTTTGGTGCTCCTCTAAAAGGGCTGTCAGGTCTAATTCCGCCTAAAACAGGGCATAGCTTCGATCTGGAAAAGATGATCGGTCAACAGCCTATCATCTCAGCCGATAGCAAATCGGCAATTTGTGAAGAACCAAAATATGCCGATATACTGCATCTGCCCCATGGCATCCAAGGTTACTTTGATTATGAGCAAGCGCTGAAATGTGCACAGGAGCAAAACAAACCACTATTTGTTGATTTTGTTGGTCATGCCTGCTCAAACTGCAAGGTAATGGAGCAACAGGTTTGGAGTGATCCGAAAGTGCTTCAGCGGCTAAAAAACGACTACGTTGTTGTTGCGCTTTATGTTGATGAGCGCACGAAACTACCTGAATCGGAATGGATCACATCAACAGTTGATGGTAAAGTAAAGAATACGGTTGGTAAAAAGAATGCCGATTTTCAAATTAGTCGGTATAACGTAAACAGCCAGCCCTTTTACGTTTTGCTCGACAATAATGAAAACCTACTTGCCGAACCATACGGATTCAACACCAATGTTGATGATTTTGTAAAGTTTCTAGACAAAGGGATTGAGCAATTTAAAAAAGACGATAGCCAATCGGCATTCGGTGCTTCATCAATGGAGATAGCCATTGACAACTAGTATTTAAGCCATAAACCAAATGAATAAGGCCTGTTTGATTAAATCAAACAGGTCTTATTCCTATTTTAAATACTTATATAGCACAGCCGACCTTAAGCCCATGGCAGCCACCAATGGTAACATTGGCAAAGGAAGTTTTTGCGGTAGTGTAAACCACAAAACCAAAAGCAATAGCATTATCAACGTGTTAAAGCCAAAGTAGTAGCGAGCAATTGGCCAAAGGCCTTTGATAAAAACAAATATTGCTACAACAAAATGTAAAGGGTGCGTCCAAATTAGGTTATAGTTCTTAGCCATAACTGCATGGTCGGATCCAAACCACTGAAAGGCAATAACAGCGCCAAGCAATCCAACTAGCCCAAACAGGAAACCATCGAATAATCGAGTGGGACGTTTTCGCCTAACATCGAAAAATGAAATAATCACCGCAATAATAAGCACCACAATAAAAACTGCCAGTGGAATATCGTTAAAGCGAGCCTTAGGTATTTCCTTGCCCTCAAGTAAAACCTCGGCGGATTGAGCTAACGGAATACTTACGCTATCAGTTTTAACGCTTGCACTGGCAAAAGCAGTCATCATATGCTCGGGCAAAAACATGTACTCCCAAGGTTCTGCTGGCCTATCGGCACTTACACCTAGCAAAAGGTTTATCCCTAATTTTGCCCAAGGTTTCTCCTTAACATTTGGCATAAGAAGTTCTCTAAAGCTGAGTCCATGGGTAAATGCTTGGTAGGTAAAAATAACCTCATTCGGATTTGTCTCAACAAGAATATCGCGAATACGCGTTGCACAATTATCAAATAAAAAATCGTAAAGGTAGTACCTGTTCTCGGGCCTGTAGTTAACAATTAGCGAATCGAGCAACAGCTGCTTTTCGTGCTTTGGAAGGTTTAACGTTTGCTCAAAAATATACCTTTGCTCAAAAATATACGAGTACTCAAAATTTTCATAGGTTGATACCGACAGGATATAGTTTAACTTTCCCTTCACAAAATTTGGGTAGAAGTTTGGATCGGAAAAATCGAAAGTGCCATAGTTAAAAACCCAGTCGACACCAGTAATCGGATCCTGTACCCTAATTGCGCTATGCCCAAAAATTGAGTATAACTCTTCGCCTTGCGAACAGGTTAATAGGCTAACCTTAGCGCTATCGGTTAGCGCTACATGGGGCAATTGAGCATACAGTGACGCAGGGATAAACACTGAACAGCAAAACGCTACAATAGCTAACAAATAACTTCTCATGCCATTAATATCAGTTTAGTTAGTTGGGTAAAGATAAAAGGATTTAGCTTTTACATTATTATGGTTGTATAAAGATTTGCTATTTTCGCAAAAACTCAGCTACTATGAAAATATATCCTGCTTGTATTGGTGGTGATTTTAGGGCACTCTCCGACACATTTGAAGTTAAAAATCCTTTTAATGGTGAACTTATTGCAAACTGCTCGCTTGCTGGTACGGAAGAACTTGAAGAGGCGATTAGCTTAGCCCAAAAAGTTGAAGAAGAAATGGCAAATATGCCATCGCATAAGCGAAGCAGCATACTTAGTGGGATAGCACAGGGGCTAACAGTACAACGCACTGAACTTGCAACGCTACTAGCCCAAGAAGCAGCAAAACCACTCAAATATGCACTAGGCGAAGTTGACAGGGCAATACAAACATACCGAATTGCTTCTGAGGAATGCAAACGGCTACCATTTGAGTACATACAACTCGACTGGACCCCCGCTGGCGAGGGCAAAGAAGGTTTAGTTAAATACTTTCCGGTTGGATTAATTTCTGCCATATCACCTTTTAATTTCCCGTTAAATCTCACATCGCATAAAATAGCTCCAGCAATTGCAGCCGGATGCCCAATAATACTTAAACCTGCACGCAGCACCCCCCTTTCGGCAATTGAACTTGCTAAAATTGCCTACGCTGCTGGCCTGCCAAAAGGAGCCCTAAGCGTACTCCCAATGGATAGGGTTGCTGGCAACCAGCTAGTAACCGACAACCGATTTAGTCTGCTCACATTTACCGGATCGCCTCAGGTAGGATGGAAAATGAAGGAGATGGCAGGAAAAAAGAAGGTTGTGCTTGAACTAGGAGGAAATGCAGGAGTAATAATTACCGAATCGGCAAACATAAAAAAAGCTGCTGCCAAATGTGTGGTTGGTGCATTTTTTTACTCAGGTCAGGTTTGTATACATACCCAACGAATTTACGTTCATAATAGCATTTTTGAAGAGTTCAGTAACGCTTTTGT
>CAZGQZ010000022.1:21477-22880 GCA_964527985.1 uncultured Rikenellaceae bacterium
TAGCAAGGCCATTGATGAGGTTAACAACTCAGCCTTTGGCCTGCAAGCAGGTGTGTTCACAAACAAGCTTAGCGAAGAGCAGGAAGCCTTTAGCAGGCTTAAGGTTGGCGGTGTGATAATTAACGACACACCCACTTTTAGGGTTGATCATATGCCCTACGGTGGTGTTAAGGATTCGGGTTTAGGGCGCGAAGGTGTTAAATACGCTATACACGATATGCTTGAACCAAGGATACTTGTTAGAAGCACTCCATAAGCAAGATGTAATTATTAAAGCTATTAAAAAACCAGCTGAGAGCAGTTACCTCGCATAGAATTACGCCTACAATAACTATCTTTGCACAATTATTAAAACTTGGAAACTTACTAAATGATTGCAGCGCTACTGGTTAAAGGAGTAATTGTTGGGCTATTGGCCTCAATCCCTCTTGGGCCTATTGGCGTTATTTGCATTCAGCGAACCGTTAACAAGGGTAAACTCAGCGGTTTCCTTAGCGGCTTGGGAGCCGCAACTGCCGATACCATTTTTGCTGCAATTGCAGGCTTTAGCCTCACATTTGTAATTAGCTACATTGAAGAAAAACAATTCATCTTTCAAGCCATTGGTGGCTTAATAGTATTCCTTCTTGGCATTAAAATATTTTATACAAACCCAGTTCGACAACTCCGAAGGCATAAACGGAAACAGAACAACCTTGTAGAGGATTATTTTTCGGTATTAGCTGTTACAATTACTAACCCTTTAGCGGTATTCCTGTTTATTGCCCTTTTTGCATCGCTAGGAGTTGTAGCCGATAGCTCAAACTGGACCCATTCACTAATAACTACAAGCGGTGTTTTTTTGGGTGCAGCGCTATGGTGGTATATATTAACTTCACTGGTTAATGCGTTTAGAACGAAGTTTAGGCTTAAACAGCTTTGGTGGATAAACAAAGTATCGGGCGCAGCAATTTTCACATTAGGGGCTATTGCAATTATTGGGTTAATTAGAATTTTTTTCGAATCCTAGCAAAGGACCTTTACTCAATAGATCTCAGCCATTTATCAAAATTAACATTGAGCGATTTGTAATGAATGTTGCAAGAAACGTCCGTTTATTCACTATTTCAGTGCATATTAATTGATGATTTAAATTGCTAAAACAGTTAGGTATATATTTTTTTTCATATATTTAACATTGAATCTGCATTGGCCAATACACAAGCAGCCAAAACGCTAAAAAGTTTTTTAGCAAAAAGTTATATTGCTTTGCAGAAGCGTAAACTTGTTTTTTGATAACAAAACCCATTAACGGCATGAATTTAGCCAATCGCCTTTTAAAAATCTTTTCTCTTAAAGCATTTCAGAACGAAGCTGATGAGTTTTACCCTAAAGCACAGGCTTTCAGTTTTTCGAGTTGGATT
>CAZGQZ010000023.1:0-22703 GCA_964527985.1 uncultured Rikenellaceae bacterium
GAGAATCCAATTTTCCATTTTGGAGATAAGCTAATATTACCTGAGAAGCTCATGCTTTGGGTTATGCTTTTATCAAAACGTTGTTTGCTGTAGGAGTAGGTATAGTCGAAACGTGCACTCCAGGGGATATCGAAGTCAACGTATTCTTGCTCAAATCCGGTATCTAAACCTTGACCAAAAGGGGTTCCATCGGGGTTCATGCCATTTGCACCATTAAAGTTATCGCCACTAAATGAGCCTTGATCTCTCTGGCCTGAACCATCATCCTTCCCTCCTTGAAGTGAAAAGCTGATACCCGCTCTGGCATTGGTTAGCCTAAAAGGCGTTTTATCGACCTGAAACTGATACTTATCGTATCTATTCCCTTCCTCATCTAGTGCGTAAGGATCGAACGAGCTGGAAAAGTTGATGTTAAACTTTTCGAAAAGGGTAGTTCGAGCCCTAAACGAAACTGGGCTCCAGTTCATTGAGTCGGCTAGCATATTATACGATGTGGAGAAGTTAAAGCTCTCAAGTATCTTTATCTTTTTCGTATTTGATGCTGTATCTTGAGGTGTTAGAACTTTCATCTCCAAGTTATTGCCAAGCGAGAAGTTGACTGATCCACTTCTGCCCGAACCTGGCCCACCGTAAAGGCTTCCTTCAAATATTGAGTACTTAAGCGTGTCGGTTGGCGTAATAACCTCTTTGTAAAATCCGTACGATTCCTCGCTAAAATCGGGCCGATAGGATAGTGACACGGAGGGCGTCATAACATGCCTTATGGCCTGTACCTTTGAGGTTGACTTAAACGAGAACATTCCGTAAAGCTTTGTGCTCATCGATACGGAAGTGTTGTATTGCCATGCGCGCTTAAAGCCCGAAACCTCATCTTTTACAACCCTCTCTTCTTCTTCATCCCAGCGTTTTTCTATGGTTTTTGTGTACCAATTTTCGCTATAGTTTGCACTTGGGCTAACCATTATAAATTTGAGAATGTTAAACGATGTTGATATTGGTATGCGATGTTGCACTCCATTTCGCATCTTATCGAAGGTGCTTTTTGTAAGAATTGAGTCGGTTTTGGTGTTAACGCTATTGTCAAGATTACCCGAATACGAAAGGCCAATTTTTTCGTACCATGCAGGTGCGCCTAGGTTATTTTTTCGCTTAAACGGATATACCCTATTCATGTTAAACGAAACCTTAGGGAAACCTACATTTATTGTGCTGTCGAGGTTATTCTGCGAATGGTTCATTGAGGCCGACATGCTAAAAGGAGTTCCAGCCCATACCTTTGAGTAGGCAACGCTCGATGAAATTGACCCCGCTAAAAGATCGTTAACGTTACGTGCATTGTACCTATTATGGCTGGGCGATCCGAGATTAAGTCGGGCTGAAAATGTTGAGTTCGGATTTGCTTTTGGATCCTGCGAGTGGTTCCATGTTAGCCAGTACGACTGATTTTTGAAGTAATCGTCGAAACCCTTTTCACCTACCACATTCTGCGAGAGGGCAAGCGAGAAGCTACCCGAATACCTATACCGTTTCCGATATGTTGTTTGGGCATTTGCTGCCCACGAACCCTTCGAGTAGATACTCCCAGTAAGTTTTAGGTCAAAGTAATCGTTAAGGCCCAGATAGAACCCTCCATTCCTCAGGAAAAAACCTCGGTTACGCTCCTCGCCATATTCAGGGATTATTAAGCCAGATGATCGACCTTTTCTGTTTGGGAAAAATCCAAAGGGGAGTATCAAAGGGAATGGAACATCTTCAATTACAACATATGCGGGGCCAGTTATTAGCTTGTTTCCGGGCAATACTTTTGCCTTGGTAATGGCAATGTAAAAATGCGGATGATCTTGATCGCAGGTTGTGAACTTGCCTCCAGCAATATTTATCGATTTATCGGGCATTAGCTTCGTATCGTGGCTATGTAAAAATCCGCCAGCCTCTTCGGTAATAACTCCAGTAATTTTGGCCTTTTTCGAATCGAAATTATAGTGCATCTCCTCCATTCGGAAGGTTTTGCCACCCTCAACAAAAACGGGTTTGCCTACAATGGCTCCGGTCGAATCGGGCATGCCCTTGGCAAAAACAAGGTTGTTTTCCATGTTATACTCAATGTATGCCGCTTTTAGCTCCATTTTCTGGTGCTTAACAACTGCATCGCCATACATGTAAACTTTTTTCCCATCTATGGAGTAGAGCAAAGAATCTTTTGCATCGTGAAAAATTGGATCCTTTAAGGGCATATCATCCTCATCGGTTGCATTTAAGTTTGTGGAATCCGTAAGTAAAGTGTCAGGATTTAAAATAATTGTATCTTTTGCTAACAAACCATCATCTACTTCAATACTAGCTGAATCGGGTAGCTGAAAATGGAAATTGGAAATGCTAGCTGTTAAAGCATTTGCAGATGCTTGGCTAACAGCTAAAAGTGAAAGAAAAAGAGCAATGACAGCCTTGAAATACAATTTTAGTACTATTTTTGTGAAATGTAACCGCTAATTAGAGCTCAAAACTACTAAAAAATCAATCTTTGAGCACATGCATTTTATAAATAAATACACAACTACATTAACGAAGCTAATAGGGTTAGTAGTATTTAGCCTGATTGCTAGCTCGTTTTGCTATGGAAATGATTCTAGTCCAGAAGCCTATAAGCTTAAAAAAGTTGTTGTCGATGCTGGGCATGGGGGTAAGGACTCTGGTGCAGTTGGAAAAAAATCTTTAGAAAAGGACATCGTGCTATCCGTGGCTCTTAAGGTAGGAGGGTATATTGAGCAAAGTTTCCCCGATGTTGAGGTTATATACACACGTAAAGAGGATGTGTTTGTTCCGCTCGATGAGCGAAGTAAAATTGCCAATGAGAGCGGTGCCGATTTGTTTATTTCTATCCATTGCAATGCTAATCCTAGTAGGGTTCCTTACGGTGCCGAAACGTATGTTATGGGTTTGCACAAATCCGAAGGAAACCTCGATGTGGCAATGCGCGAAAACGCTGTTATTGCATACGAGGAAGATTACTCCTCCAAATACGAAGGATATGACCCAAACTCAGCGGAGTCGTTTATTATTTTTAGCCTAATGCAAAATACCTTCCTCGATCAAAGCCTTAATATGGCAAGCCTCGTGCAAGATGAGTTTAGGGAAAGAGCCCGCCGACGAGATAGGGGAGTTAAGCAAGCAGGTTTTATTGTACTTTGGAAAACATCGATGCCCAGCGTTTTGGTCGAGCTCGGGTTTTTAAGCAACCCTAAAGAGGAGGATTATTTAATAACCGAAGAGGGTCAAACGTATCTTGCCTCTGCAGTATTTAGGGCGTTCCGATCGTACAAGGAGCAAATTGAGCAGAGAAGCAGCTTTGCTGCTGAAAACTCCTTTGATAGTAGCCTCAGTCAGGGTTCCAATCAGGTATCATCAACTATAAGCGCTAGTTGGAACGAGAATCCTGAGCATAAAAAGGCGACTTTTGGGAGTGGTATAAGCTATAAAGTTCAAATTACTGCATCGCGAAACCGTGTTGCCACTAACGATCCTTTTTTTAAAAATATAAAAGAGGTAGAAGAGTTTCCTGTTGATGACATGTACAAGTATTTAGTAGGAAACGAAAAAACGTATACTGCTATTTCAGCTGTTTGCGACCAAGTTCGAGAGCTTTTCCCCGATGCATTTATTATTGCCTTTCAAGATGGTAAGCCTATACCATTAAGCAAAGCGAAACAACTATCGAAGAACTAAAATTATTTGAGATGAGAATTACTAGAGAAGCCAAAATTGGAATATTTGCTGTTATTTGTCTTGCAGTTCTTTTTTGGGGTGTAAACTTTTTGAAAGGGAAAAATATTTTTAGCCGCACAAATACATACTATGCCGTTTTCAATAGGGTTGATGGATTAAAGCCAACAAACGATGTTTTACTTAGTGGATACAAGGTAGGTTTGGTTAAAAGCATTAAGTTTGAAGAAGGACATACCGGAAGACTAATAGTTACGCTTCTTGTCGAAAAAAAGTATCAAATTCCCCGCAACTCAATTGTTAAGCTTATTAGCGCCGATTTAATGGGAGGTAAAGCCATAAGGCTTGAGGTAACTCCCAATGATGAGTTCCACCAATCAGGCGATACGCTAACCTCCTCAATTGAAACTGGCTTGCTCGATCAGCTTGTGTTTGAAATGGTGCCTATTAAGGAAAAAGCTGAGCGCTTAATGGAGGATATGGAAATTGCCCTTGAGGTTATTGCCAAGGTTTTTAACGAGCAGAATAGAGACAACCTTACCCAAAGCATTGAGTCACTCCGAAATAGTCTCGGAAATATTGACGAGTTAACCGGAGAACTAAATGGTATGCTTTCCGACGACGAGGGAAAGCTGCTACAAATAGTTAATAATGTACACTCAATATCTCAAAACCTTAAGGATAATAGTGAGGATATTGATATTATAGTTAAAAACTTTTCATCAATTAGCGATACTCTTGCTAAGGCTAATCTTTCGAGAACCCTTGCCCAAACTGATTCGGCCATGGTTTCGTTTAACCAAATTGTAACCAAAATTAACCAAGGCGAAGGGTCAATGGGCATGCTTATTAACAACGATACGCTTTACAATAACCTCGAAAGCGCTGCACGTAACCTAGAGCTGTTGCTCTACGATATGAAGGTTAATCCGAAGCGATATGTGAACATTTCGCTATTCGATTTTAGCCGAACAAAATATAAGGAAGAGAAAAAGTAGTCCGCATTCTCCAAACGCCTATAGTCCAATTGTTTGCATCTATCTTGTTGTTGGTCAGTGTTTTCTGATTTTATGTCAGTAGCGAATTCTTAGCTATTGGTTAAGATAAGCATTACAATTAGTTAACCTACAACTTTTTATAGATATTAACATGGTAATTCGCTGATATATAGCGTATAGCATTTTTTTTAAAAAAAATGAGAAAAATATTTTAGTGATATTTAAATGGTTAAGTGATAAGTGAAAAATGCAACTGTTTTTAAGTTTTTTTTTCAGCGAATTTTTCACAATTTTGTTCTCACGCTAAAGAATTAACCAAAGATTTAACTTCACAGTAATTTTAAAAATGGCTATTGATTTCCAAGATGTTTGGGGTAATTGTTTGAAAATCATCAAGGATAATGTCCCGCCAGTTAGTTTTAAAACATGGTTCGAGCCCATAGTACCAGTTAAGCTCGATAACAATGTGCTAACAATTCAGGTACCTAGTCCCTTTTTCTACGAATACCTAGAGGAGCAGTTTATCGATATTCTTCGTAAAACACTCCGAAAAGAGCTTGGCCCTGGAGCAAAGCTAGAGTACAATGTTGTAATGGAAAACCACAGCGTGGCTAATAGTAAGCCTGTTACAGTAGTTTTTCCAACGCAAAACAAAACTGAGCTGCGAAACAAACCGGTTTCAATGCCTCAAAACGGAGAGTATAAAATAAAAAATCCGTTTGTAATACCCGGTATTAAAAAGCTGCACGTTGACCCTCAGCTTAACCCCGATAATACTTTCAATAATTTTGTTGAAGGAGAGTGTAATCGTTTGGCACGTTCTGCCGGAATGGCTATAGCTAATGCACCTGGTAAAACAGCCTTTAACCCATTGC
This sequence comes from uncultured Rikenellaceae bacterium, assembly GCA_964527985.1. Classification (GTDB taxonomy): domain Bacteria; phylum Bacteroidota; class Bacteroidia; order Bacteroidales; family Tenuifilaceae; genus Perlabentimonas. The sequence goes on from CAZGQZ010000023.1 coordinate 5,594, forward strand.
TAATTTACGGAAGCTCTGGTCTTGGAAAAACACATTTGGCTCAGGCTATTGGCATAAGAGTTAAAGAGAGCACCCCCGAAAAAGTAGTACTATACGTTAATGCCGTAAAGTTTCAAACACAATACGTTGAGGCTATTCGTAATAACAATATCAATGATTTTGTACACTTCTACCAAATGATTGATGTTCTTATTATTGACGATGTTCACGAGTTTGCAGGGAAGGAAAAAACACAGGATACATTCTTTCACATATTCAACCATTTACATCAAGCCGGGAAACAAATTATCCTAACCTCAGATAAGCCACCTGTTGAACTACAGGGACTTGAACAAAGACTGTTGTCAAGGTTTAAATGGGGATTATCGGCCGATTTGCAATCGCCCGATTTTGAAACTAGGGTTGCAATCCTTAAGCAAAAAATTTACAAGGATGGCATAGATATTCCCGATGAAGTAGTTGAGTATATTGCAACGAATATTACCAATAACATCCGTGAGCTTGAGGGAGCATTAATTTCTCTGCTAGCGCAATCTACATTAAATAAAAAAGAAATTACCACAGAGCTTGCCTCTGAAATGATTGATAAGCTAGTTAAGAATACTCGACGAGAAATTTCTATCGATTATATTCAGAAAGTTGTGAGCGAATACTTTGGCCTGCCAAATGATGTGCTACAAACAAAAACTCGCAAGCGCGAGATAGTTCAGGCAAGGCAAATTGCAATGTATTTTTCTAAAAGCATGACAAAAAGTTCGCTTTCTACCATTGGTAGCTTAATCGGAGGTAAAGATCATGCAACAGTTTTACATGCATGCAAAACCGTAAACAACCTTATTGATACCGATAAGCGGTTTAAAAGTCAGATTGAGGACATTGAACGCAAGCTTAAGCTTTAGAAATTGTTTGTACTTCAAAGCAAAATCCCTTTAGCGCAATGCACTAAAGGGATTTTGCTTTACTGTTTATAACGTACCTAGCCATTTATTTGTCTCACTATAAACCATGGATTGTTTATGTCCTCTTTATTGTAAGCAATACGTTTTCCGTCCTCAAGCGATACAACTTCACAGCCAGCCATTTCAGCAACTGCCTGTCCAGCGGCTGTATCCCACTCGGTTGTTACACCATACCTAGGGTAAATGTCGGCATAACCCTCAGCAACCATGCAAATTTTTAGCGACGAGCCTCTTGCAATTAGCTCAATATCCCCTTTGTCCTCTCTCATCTTATCGATAAACTCTTGAGTTTCTTTCGATGGATGCGAGCGGCTAACAACAATGGTAGTTGGCCTGGTATCGGTTTTAAAAGGAAGCTTATTGTTGCTCGATATTAAAGAGTTTAAGCTCTCAATGCCATTAATATCGTAATCAATATTATCAACCCTATACGACCCTAGGCTTTGCATGGCGAAATAGAGCTGCTTAAGAACTGGCACGTAAACAACACCAATAATGGGATAACCGTTAAACACAAGGGCAATATTCACTGTGAACTCACCATTACGCTTAATAAATTCCTTTGTGCCATCAAGTGGGTCGACTAACCAAAAGTATTCCCAACTTTTTCTCTCTTCGTATAGTAGATTTCTGCCCTCCTCACTCATTACGGGTATTCGGGTTTTCATTAAGCACGAGCTAATTTCTTGGTGGGCTTTTTTATCGGCAAGGGTAAGCGGTGTTGCATCCGACTTTAAATTGACCTGAAAATCATTTGAATTATATACTTCCATTATCAATGCACCTGCTCTAACTGCTGCATTTATTGCTTTTAGCAACAGGTGCTTAAGCTCTTCTTGGTCAATCATTGTTTTTTGTTTATCAAATTATTCCAAATGCTTAAACCGAAAACATAGTCAAGTGTTTGTTTATCAGTGCAATGCATGTGTTTGGCAGTTTTTCTTGCCTGCAAAGTAAAGCTTTTGTACAATTATTAGCAAAAGTATTGTAGATTTTTGCACTACTCATCGGCTTAACTTTTACTACAACTATTGAATTTTAATGTGCTATATAGCCTTTATGCTGTAAAACATTTTGCTGTAAAAAGCCAGTAGGGCATTAATCTAAATTAATATGAATGCTTATTTCATCTGTATTATAAAAAAATCTAAAAGTATACCTTGCATTGTCTCCCATAATGAGCTAAGTTTAGCCGTTATTTTAAAATATTATATATACTATGAAAGAATTAGAAAACTTACAGCCCACTGAGGTTTGGAAATATTTTAGTGAGATTTTAGAGATCCCACGTCCCTCAAAAAAGGAGGAGAAGATTATTGAATACTTACTAAATTTTGCTCAGGAGCAAAAACTTGAGGCTCTTAAAGATGATGCAGGAAACGTACTCATTCGTAAACCCGCGACAAAGGGAATGGAAGATAGAGCATCGGTTATACTCCAAAGCCATGTTGATATGGTTTGCGAAAAGAACAGCGATGTTGAGCATGATTTTGATGCTGACCCAATTAATGCATTTATTGATGGCGAATGGGTTACAGCCAAGGGCACAACGCTTGGTGCCGACGATGGCATTGGTATTGCCGCTCAGCTAGCCATACTGGCTTCAACAACAATTAAACATGGGCCTATCGAGTGCCTATTTACTGTTGATGAGGAAACTGGTTTAACTGGCGCATTTGAGCTAAAGCCCAACTTTTTCAAGTCTCAAATTCTTCTCAATCTCGATTCGGAAGATGAGGGTGAGCTATTTATTGGTTGCGCAGGCGGAATTGATACCGTTATTACGTTTGCTTTTGAAACCGAAAAAGTGCCCAGCGATTTTGAGGCTTTTCAAATTGCAGTTACCGGATTAAAAGGTGGGCACAGCGGCGATGATATTGACAAAGGTTTAGGAAACTCCATCAAAATAATTAATAGGTTTTTGTGGAAGGGAACTAATAAATTCGATTTGCGCATTTCAAGCATTGATGGTGGTAATTTGCGTAATGCAATACCTCGCGAGGCTTTTGCCACTTTTGTAATTCACAAAGATGACGTTAAAAGCATGAAAGAAATGTTTGAGGGATTTCATGATGATGTCATTTCGGAATATCAAACTGTTGAGCCGAAGTTGAGCATTAAGCTCAAGCCAGCCGAAATGCCGCAATGGGTAATTGACGAGCCAACGCAGTACGATCTTTTAAATGCACTTTACGCATGCCCGCATGGCGTTATTGCAATGAGTAAGCAAATTCCGGGTTTGGTTGAAACATCAACCAATTTGGCCTCAATTAAAATTATTCAGGATAACCAAATACTGGTTACAACTAGCCAGCGTAGCTCAATTGACTCGTCGAGAGCCGATATTGCCAATATGGTCGAAAGCGTGTTCCGCTTGGCAAATGCCAATGTTGTTCACACCGGAGGATATCCGGGTTGGGCGCCAAACACTAATTCCGAGATTCTTAATATCACCAAAAAAAGCTACAAAAACCTATTTAGCGTTGAACCTATTGTTAGGGCAATACATGCTGGTCTTGAATGTGGCCTTTTCCTCGAAAAATACCCAACGCTCGATATGATTTCCTTTGGACCAACAATTAAGGGTGCACACTCGCCCGATGAGCGGATAAATATTGAGACAACAGATAAGTTCTGGAAACTCCTACTCGATGTTTTAGAAAATATACCTAAGGCGTAAACCTAAAAATTGCTGTTATGAATAATGTTAAAGCATTTCTAGTTGTTACTATTGCCTCGGCACTGTTTGTGACTAAGGTAAATGCACAGTCCAATGATGATGAACCTAAAAAATCATTATCGTTTTACGGATACGTTAGCTACGAGGCCATTTTCGACTCTCACGAGTCGGTGTTTACTCGCGATGGTGATTTGTATTTGTATCCTGCAGCTCCAATATACCACGTTCAAAGTGGTGAACTTTTAAACGATAATCCACAGCTCGAAATGCTATCGTTGCAAAGTCGACTTGGTGTTCGCATAGCTGGACCCGATGTGCTAGGTGCTAAGTTGACTGGTATGGTCGAAACCGATTTCTTTGCGACCAAAGAGGAGTTCAAACACCATTTAAGAATTAGGCATGCACTTATGAAATTGCAATGGGAAAAAGCATCTTTAACAATGGGGCAGTACTGGCATCCAATGTTTACTCCCGAAGTTTTTCCTCATGTTATCTCATTTGGTGCAGCAGCACCATTTAACCCGCTAAATAGGTCTCCGCAAATTCGACTCGATTATACTCCAAGTAAAAGCCTTAAACTTGTGCTTGCAGCCTTGGCTCACGGATATCACTCAAGCGTTGGCCCTGAAGCTGCACAGCGAAACTCAGCCTTACCCGATTTGCAGCTACAGCTGCATGTTGGCAATAGCCCAACTTTTAACACAGGCGTTACTGTTGGGTACATGTGGCTGCAACCTTTACTTCAGGTTTATAACGATGATGTTTACCGAAGCCGCGAATTTATTGGTGCATACAACCTCCAATGGTTTGGTCGCTTAAAACTTAATAAGCTAGCTGTACAAGCAAAAGTATCGTATGGAGAAAATATGAGCCAATTTGTGATGTTAGGTGGATACGGAAGACTACTTGATGATGCTGCTGAAATGTACGACTACGGTTACGCAAATATCCTATCAACTGCCAGTTGGGTTGAGGTAATGTATAGCTTTAACGATAATTGGGATTTCGGATTCTTTGGAGGCATGGCAAGCGCACTGGGTTCAAAGGATAAGGTTGATACTCAAGGCCCAATTTGGTATAACCGGGGTGCAAACATAACAAACGCATACCGTTGGTCGCCTAGGCTAGTTTACACTCAAAAAAGTTTAAGGCTTGCATTGGAGTATTTGTATAACTCAGCCAATTATGGTGCTACTTTAGACGAATACGCAAAACCCGACGATTTTACTACTACCATTAACCATAGGGTACTAGTTTCAGCAAAATATTCTTTCTAAACTATTTCAATTTATATTTAAGGCGCTAATCTGACTTTAGGTTAGCGCTTTTTTTGTAAGCAAAATTTTTAGTTGAGATTGGTTTCAAAGGTAACCCAAGTCTTTGTTTGTTGGCGATATGCCCCAATAATGTATATGGTTCTGATTCCGTAATTTATTAAACATACATGCTTGCTGTTTCGCAGTAAGCATTACAAAAAAAAGAGTGCCTCGATAATGAGACACTCTTTTTTTACTAGCTAGGTTTAAGGTTTTTACATCTTAATAAAGCGTTTTGTTAGAGGCATTTTTTCCTCATCTACTGAGATGATATAAACACCGCTTGCCAATTCGCTAATGTCAACATTGGTATCAAGGTTAAGAAGCTGCATTTCTTTAACTAGCCTACCTTGTATATCGTAAATGCGCATTGAAACATCACCTCTTACACCCTTTAAACTAACATTAATGCTGTTATTTGCGGGGTTGGGGTATAGCGTATACATTTCGTTTCCTTCAAATCCGAGCTCTTCAGCAGAAGGATCTTCGTTATTGTTGCTAACCTTAGTTTGAACAACGTTAATGGTGTAGTCCTCCACTTCACCGTAGGTGAAAGTTTCGCATGCAGTTTGGGCAGCATTGTACTTCATGCTAACACGCATACGGGTTGTTCCTAGCGTTGCATTAGTAGGTATTGCAACATCAGCAGCTAGAAGGCTACTGCTTGATGAAGAGCCATAAACCACGCGTTCGTCGGTGTCGAACGTTCCGTTTTGGTTAAAGTCAATCCAAACCGACCAGTACTCAGTATAGCTACTGCTAGCAAAACCTGCCTGGAAGTTAATAGGAAGAGTTTCACCTAATGCTACGGTTGCTGTTAGATTTGTGAAATCGGCATATCCGGAGTTTTTACCCGAAGTATTGTCAATTTCAGCAAATACCACTCTTTGTATCCACTCGTAGTTCACGTTATTACCTTTACTTGTACAGTAGGTAAGCGTTGCATTTTGTGTAGTGAAGGTAGAAATAGCTGAATACGCACTATTACCATTAGCATTCTTAGCTCGCACTTGCCATTCGTAGGTTGTTGATGCATTTAAGCCGCTTACAGCGTAGTTCGTGCTTGATGTAGTATAAACACTCCAACTACCACCTTGAGGACGAATTTGAACGTCGTACGATGTTGCATCGGCTGATGCATTCCAGCTTAGGCTTGCGCTGCTTGTAGTAATGCTCGATGCTGTAAGCCCTGTTGGAGTTGCTGGTGGCGTTGTTGAACCTTCGATAATTTGAACAGTGTAGTCTTCAACCTCACCATAGCTAAAGGTTTCGCAAGCGGTTTGTGCTCCGTTGTACTTCATGCTAATACGAAGGCGAGTATTAATAGGATTGGTTCCGGCAGGTATTGTCATGCTTCCAGTAACGGTAGTTTTGCTCATCGATCCTGGATCGAATAGTAACTCGTTAGCATCAAATACCGAGTTGCCATTTAGGTCAACCCAAATCTTCCAGTACTCGTTATAAGTTGAACTTGCAAATCCTGGGGTTAGGCTAATACTGTAGGTTTTGCCTGCTTCAAGGGTAATTACCTCCGAAGTAAAGTCGGTATAACCTGCTGCTCCAGAACTATTGGTGTAGCTACCAATGGTAATGCTACTTATCCACTCATACGAGTAGTTGTTACCTTTACTTGTACAGTATTGAACAATATCATCAAGTGTGGTGAACTGAACTGCAGATGAGTAGCTGCTAGCGCCTGAAGCATTCTTAGCCCTTACTTGCCATTCGTAAATGGTTGATGATTGCAACCCAGTTGCATTGTAGCTGGTATTAGAAGTATTGTAAGTAGCCCAACTTCCACCCTGAACTCTTACCTGAACATCGTATGAGGTGGCATTGCTTGAGGCATTCCAGCTAAGAGTTGCACTGCTAGTTGTCACACTGCTTGTGTTAAGGCCAGTTGGTGTTGCAGGTATTCCAGCAAGTGTAGTTACGCTAATTGCAGTTGAATAGCTGCTGCTGCCAGCATCGTTTTTAGCCCTAACCTGAGCTTCGTATGTAGTTCCACTGTTTAATCCTGATGCATTGTAGCTTGTTGAAGTTGTGTTGTATGTACTCCATGATCCTCCCTGAGGGCGAATTTGCACATCGTATGAGGTTGCTCCAGATGATGCGTTCCAATTCAATGTGAAAGAATTTGTGGTTACATTGCTTGCAGCTAAACCAGTTGGAGTAGCAGGTGGTTGAGGTGTTTCGTCTTCAATCACAACAGTATAGTCTTCAACCTCACCGTAGCTAAATGTTTCGCATGCTGTTTGCGCTCCGTTATACTTCATGCTAACCCTCATGCGGGTTGCAATAGGTGCTGTACCCGATGGAACAGTAATACTGCCTGTTACGGTAGTTTTGCTCATCGATCCTGGGTCGAACATAAGCTCATCGGAGCCAAAGGTTCCGTCACCATTTAGGTCAATCCAAATCTTCCAGTACTCATCGTAAGTTGTACTGGCAAAACCTGGTGTTAAGCTAATGCTATAGGCTTGACCTGCATTTAGCACTACTTGCTGGTTTGTGAAATCGGTATATCCTGCTGCACCCGAACTGTTTGAGAATGAGCCTACGTCTACCTTTGCAATCCATTCGTATTGCGAATTACTTCCTTTCGATTCGCAGTAGCTAACCACAAACTCAGTGGTGGTAAATGATACAACTGATGAGTAAGCACTTGTGCCATATGAGTTTTTAGCGCGAACTTGCCACTCGTAAGCTGTTTGCTCAGTAAGGTTAGTGGCATTAAAGCTTGTACCCGAAACGTTGTATGTGCTCCAAGTTCCTCCTTGAGGTCTAAGCTGAACATCGTATGATGAAGCACCTGTTGCAGCATTCCAGCTTAACGTAGCGCTAACATCTGTAATGTTTGATGTTGCAAGACCAGTTGGAGTTGATGGAGGATCGGTAGTAAACATACTCTGTAATGCCTGGAGGGCAAGATTTGCATTAAGTCTGCCTGAACCAAGTTTGCCAATGTAGCTCGAGTTAACCGAGTAATGATTATCAACATTATCTTTTAACAGGCTGCTTAGCTGAGTGTTTGTTAGTACCACACCATTGCGTACGGCATTAGAAACTAGGAGAGCCGCTACGCCCGAAACGTGAGGACAGGCCATTGATGTTCCTTGGTAGAAACCGTAGCTATTGCCTGTAAGGGTACTGAGAATTCCTTTGGGGTCGGTAGATGAGCTTTGCTCACCACCTGGGGCCGAAATATCTACCCAGTCGCCATAATTTGAGTAATAACTTCTTACATCTTTGTTATTAGTAGCGGCAACGGCAAACGCACCTGAATAGCAACCGGGGTACCAGTTTCCTGTTGCGTTATCGTTACCTGCTGCAAAAATTGTTATCCCTCCGTTAAGCACATCGCCACCACCATTTGAATTAAAGTAATCAATGGCATCGAGGGTTGCTTGGTCGTACACGTTAACACTTGTGTATCCCCAGCTATTCTGGGAAATTGCTGCACCGTTATCGGCTGCAAAAATAGGAGCCTGATCGAACCCGCCAGAGCTACTACTTGTAAATACTTGGCATGACATTAGCCTAACGCCATCGTTTGATCCCGATCCACCAGCAACACCAGCAACACCTGAGCCATTGTTGTTAACCGCAGCAACGGTTCCTGCAACGTGTGTTCCGTGATCTTCAGCTGAAAGCGATGAGGAATTAGTTACAAAGTTGTAGCCAACACCAGACCATATATTTCCTGCTAAATCGGGGTGGTTAGTTTGTATTCCACCATCAACAACAGCTACAATTACCGACGAAAGGCCTTTCTCGATGTCCCATGCTTCGGGTAGGTCAATATCTTTATCTATTGTTCCACCCTGTTGTCCCGTGTTGTGATAGTGCCATTGCTCACTATACCTAGTATCGTTTGGAGTCCATTTAGCGTTTTTGTCATTTTGACCTTCACCTTTTCCTTCAGGATCGTCCATTGGCTCAACATTGCTAATTAAACGCTTTTTGTAAACAGGCTCAGCAATTTCAATTTCACCAAGGGCTGCAAACTTCTTAACAGCTTCTTTCACATCGGCGTCGGAACTAATTTCTAGTTCGAACCACAAGTGGAAACCCCAAGCCTTATGGCGTTCGCGATACTTTTCAGATTTTGGAGAATTCTCGTACAATCCCCAAAGCAATGGCTTATACTGTTTTGCGCCAAAGTGCTTGTTAAGTTCATCTATGGCAGAGTTGCCAGTTACAACAAATCCATTCGCTCCAGCCTTTATCATGGCATCGGGAATGGATTTTTCCATGTTTGTTGTTAACTTAATTTTAATCTTTCCTTTTTCAAAGGCTTCGGTAGGAACCTTTTCTAAATCAATTGTGGGCCTCTCGCCCTTAATCACGTTGTAGTTACCTTGCGAGAGAGCCCATGTAGAGCTTAAGGCAAGTAACAATAAGAATAAAAACTTTCTCATAATTGGGTTTTTTAAAGGTTTAGTTTATGGTTTGGTATAAAATTATGGTTGGCAAATTACGGGGATACACAAAACGAGTCAATTTTTTTAGCAAGGGTTTTTTAACAATTTTTTAATTTAGAATTATTATAAACTCTATGATTCAAGCAAACAGTGTTTTGTAAAGGTTTAGGACTGTTGAAAACTATGATTATTGTCATATGATTTTTCTATATCCTTGTTATACAGTTTTGCTGCGAATATTAAACACATTTGCCTTTGGCCAATAATTGATATTTGGAATTTTGCTTAAAGTATTAGAAAAAGAGCCCTCGAAAGGGCTCTTTAACCAAAAACTACGAGAAAACTAAAAACAAACTACTACATCTTAACAAATCGTTTGTTAAGTGGCATCTTCTCCTCATCAACGGAGATGATGTAAACGCCGCTGGCTAAATCGCTAACGTCGATATCGCTATCTAGGTCAACTAGCATCATTTCCTTCATTATGCGTCCTTGTAGGTCATAAATACGGAGTGAAACTTCACCTCTTACACCTTGAAGCCTTACATTAATTTTGTTCGATGCAGGGTTTGGATATACAACGAATGGTTCATGCGTTTCGAAACCTAGCTGTTCGTTTCCTAAATCATTTCCAGCTCCGTTTGTTCTAGATTGAAGTACAGTTACCGAGTAGTCTTCAACCTCGCCATAGCTAAAGGTCTCGCAAGCGGTTTGTTCAGCATTGTACTTCATGCTAACGCGCATGCGAGTTGTGCCTAGTAATGCGGTAGTTGGGATTGATACGTTTGCCGATAGAAGGCTACTGCTTGATGATGAGCCGTAAACCACGCGCTCGTCGGTATCGAATGTTCCGTTTTGGTTAAAATCAATCCAAATTGACCAGTACTCAGTGTAGCTGCTGCTTGCAAAACCTGCTTGGATATTTACAGGTAATGTTTCGCCACGAGCCACTGTTGCGGTCATGCTGGTAAAGTTGCCGTATCCGTTGTTTTTACCAGAGGTGTTGTCAATCTCGTTAAATACAACTCGCTGAATCCACTCGTAGTTTACATTGTTGCCCTTGCTTGTACAGTAGGTTAGCGAGGTATTTTGTGTTGTGAATGATGAAATGCTGGAGTATGAGCTTGAACCATTGGCGTTATTAGCGCGTACTTGCCACTCGTAGGTAGTGCCAGCAGCCAGTCCGGTTGCATTTACTGAAGTTCCCGTTGTGTTTGAAGTACTCCAGGCACCTCCTTGTTGACGTAGCTGAACATCGTACGAGGTTGCTCCTGTTGCAGCATTCCAGCTAAGCGATGCGCTACTGGTTGTTATGCTTGATACGCTAAGCCCTGTTGGTGTAGCGGGTGGGTTAGCCGAACCAGCAACTATTTGTACGGTGTAGTCTTCAACCTCACCGTAGCTAAATGTTTCGCAAGCTGTTTGAGCGGCATTATACTTCATGCTAACGCGCATGCGTGTTGTGCGTGCTGCTGTACCTGCAGGTATTGTAATGGTACCAGTAACGGTTGTTTTGCTCATCGATCCTGGATCGAACAGAAGTTCGTTAGAGTCGAATACACCATTGCCGTTTAGGTCAACCCAAATTTTCCAATACTCGTTGTATGTGCTGCTGGCAAAGCTAGGTGTAAGTGCAATGCTGTATGCTGTACCTGCAGTCATGGTAATGGTTTTACTTGTAAAGTCGGTATAACCTGCTGCACTTGAGCTGTTCGTAAACGAACCAACTACAACTTTAGCAATCCACTCGTAGGAGTAGTTGTTACCCTTCGATTCGCAGTAGCTGGTTCCACCACTGGCAAGGGTAGTAAACGATGCTACCGAAGAGTAAGCGCTGTTTCCTGCAGAGTTTTTGGCACGTACTTGCCATTCGTAATTTGTAGATGCCTGAAGGCTTGCTGCATTATAGCTTGTTGAACTTGTGCTATAGGTAGCCCATGAGCCATTCTGTACTCGAATTTGCACATCGTATGATGTTGCGCCCGACGTTGCATTCCAGCTAAGTGTAGCGCTGTTGCTTGTTATGCTATTCGATGTTAGTCCTGTTGGAGTAGATGGAACTGTTACTGTGCCTCCACCAACAGTTTTAGTTGCCTGATATGTACCATAGTTATATCCTGTAACCGTTAGGGTTGCTGTTCCGCTGGTGAAGTTGTGCGTAATGGAGGCAACACCCGATGAGTTTGTTGTTGCTGAGTAGGAGGTTCCATTCTGATATATTGAAACTCGTGCTCCTGAAACAGGACTGCCATTTGATGTAACCGTAACGTTGTAGGGCGAACCGTTAATGTTATCAGCATTTACAGTTAGTGCTTTAGGTGTTGTTGTTCTGATTTGAAGTGAAGCATCTCCAAAAATTGTCCAAGTTTGGAAAGTTTCTCTGGTGTCGGTATTTGTGTACTGCTCAGCAAGCATTAGCACATTTCCGTTAAAGGTAATTGATCCGAATGTAGTGCGCTTATCGCTAGCATAAGTAGTTGTTCCACTACCAGGGTTGGTTGAATAGTTGTAACCACCAATAAGTATGTCATTCATATAATCTTGTCCACGCATTGGTGGTTGCCAAGGTTGGTTTATGGTCGACATGATTGTTGCAACAGCACCTCCGTTTTCTTTCTTTAGCCAAGTTTCGGCAAAGCAATCGCCAGCAGTTCTGTGAAACTTACCAACAACGCATGCTACTGAGAATATTACCGGTAACTTACTTCCGTTGCTAAGGCTATTAACATGAGTTGAGGAATAGCTAGCAACACTCCAGCCAGTTTCTGAACCATGATTAGTGTAATTTATTACGCTAACGCCCGAGTTTATCCTTGATGAGATAGCGGTTGATGTTGTGTTTGACGATACGTATGAGCTGCCCCCATCGTATTCACTATAAACAGTTGTGTAGTTGTACGATAGTAAACGCGCCTTAATCCGTTCCATATGTAAATCGTCACCCTCGCTATCATCGCCAGAACCTGCACCCTCATTACGAGCCAAACCAAGTCCGGTTTTGTACCAAGTGGCGCTCATGTCGGGGGTTTTTTCGTAGCTAATGGCTTTGTTAATTTGAGTGGTTACCTGTGCAGTGCTATTGGCAGAAAAACGACCAATAATAAGCTCGGGATAGTAATCGCTACCTGCAACACAACCTAGCATTGGATCCATTGGAGCACTTTGACTTGTACCAAGGTCAGACTTGATATCGGCCCAGTCGCCAACAAGTTGAACGTAAAGTAGATTGTTGTTGCTATTATAAGCGTTTTGGATGGTAGTTTTTACGTTAGTACCAGTAGCTACTTGCTGGGTGTGTACTTTAAAACCCTTCTCCTTTTTCCAGTTGATGTAGGGTTGAATTACCGATGCATCGCGCGATGTGTAAATAACAAGCATTTCGCCAAACTCATCGATTTGGTTTGCAAATTTTGTTGATGAGTAGTTTAGGTATAACGATTTGTACATATCCTGCACGGCAGGATCAATAGTGGTTGCATTACTTGTTAGCGCATTAGTTGACTTCGACTTATCGGTATTAACGCTAACCGCAACACTATTGTATATTCTCAATGTATTTTGGGCTGCATTATAACGGAAGGGGTACATGTAAATGTTAACACCCCTCGTGTCTCTAAAGATGAAAGGTTCCGATGCTTCAACAAAACTTTCGGGATACCAAGCATCTACTACCGATTCGGGGGCAATTACGTAAGGTATCGATTTGGGATCTTGGTTTCTGTATATTGTTCCTCTTGATGGTAGCATTGGGTAGTCGAGCTTCACCTCAATATAATCGTCCTCAACAACAGAAACTTGTATGTCGTTTTTGTTATCAATTAGCAGGTTAACGTTAACCATGGGTAGTTCGGCAAATCCCTTTTTAAAGGTATTTACTCCATTTTCAAAATCAATGGTTGAGTAGCGCACACCATTATGCTCAACCGTTTTAATAGCAAAACTTTCATGCAAGTTGAAGTTAATTACTGCTTCGTCTTGCATTTGTTGGGTATACTCAACCCTAAAAGCATTGTTTTGTTGCTCAAATTTATTTTGAGCAAATAACATGGTAGTAATGGCTACCATGGCTAAGAAAAGGAAAATTTTTCTCATTGTTTTGGTTTAGTTTAGGTTAGTAATACTGAGCCACAAGCGAGCTCAAGGTTATGCATTGGTTTAGTTTTTTGTTAAATAAATGCTAATTTTCAGCGGGTAATTTATGAAGTGATTGAATAGGTTTTTAAATTTATCGACAAACTGCAATTATGAACCTCCCAACAGCAAACTCTAACTTTTTGTTAGTTTAGTAATATTAAGCTATTATTTTGTGATTTTTTATAACTTGCCGATTGATTATTGAAGTGTAATGGAATGTTAATGCTATGGAACTAAATTGTGTTATTGTTGATGACGAACAGGTTTCTGTTCAGGTTTTAGAGGAGCTATTGGCAAAAGTGCCGAATGTCAGAATAGTTGAAACATTTAACGATCCGTTATCTGCAGTTGAATTCTTGTCGGTAAGCAAAGTCGATTTTATTTTTCTTGATATTGAAATGCCTAATCTCTCAGGTATCGATTTGCTAAAAAGTTTAGTACATCCTCCCTTGGTTATTATTACCTCGGCAAATAAAAGCTATGCGCTCGAAGGTTATGAGTTAAGCGTTGCCGACTATCTGCTTAAACCAATATCACTTAATAGGCTAGTAAAATCTGTAAATAAAATATCGGAGCTATTATCACAAAAAAGTACTAGTGATAATAGGAGCGATAGCATTTTTTTAAAAGAGAACAAGCGATTAGTTAGGGTAAACTTTGCCGATATACTTTTTGTGGAGAGTATGAAGGATTATATAAAGGTTGTAACTAAAGATAAATCGGTTATTTCAAAGCACAACCTGTCAAACTTCGAAAAACTCCTAAATCCCGAAAAGTTTGTGCGCGTGCATAAGTCGTACATCGTCTCGTTAGATCATGTTGAAGCATTTAGCTGCTCCGAAATCGAAATTGGCCGATTTAATATCCCTATTGGCCGGACCCATAAGGATAATGCGCTTAAGCGATTAGGAATACTTAGCGATAGCTAGTCCTAGCCATTAGCTATTCGTCCTATTTATAATACGACGATATATTTTTCATTAAAGTCGACGATAAATTCCTTTAAGCATGTAAACATATATGCTTATGTTGGGTTATACGTAAAGTTCTTGTAGCATAGAATGTTTTGAATAACTTTGTGGCAAAATCAACAGAAAAAGAATGCAGAATAAAAGTAGTAGGCAACCCGTAATTCTTGTAACCAACGACGACGGGGTTAACGCTAAGGGAATAAAGGCTTTGGTTGAGGTGGCAAAACAATTTGGGCGCGTTGTGGTTGTTGCACCCGACGAGGGAAATTCAGGTATGTCCCATGCCATTACCATTAAACATCCGCTTAGAATTCACCAGCACAGCTGGGGCGATGATGTTGAGGTATACTCGGTAAACGGAACACCTGTAGATTGTGTTAAACTTGCCATTAACCAAATATTTAAGCACAAACCCGATTTGCTGCTTTCGGGCGTAAACCATGGATCAAACTCATCGGTTAGCGTTTTCTATTCGGGCACTATGGCCGCCGCCATTGAGGGGTGTTTGTACGGAATTCCTTCAATTGGTTTTTCACTACTTGATTATATGCCCGATGCCAATTTTTCCGGTGCAATTATGTATGCTCCAAAAATTATTGAGAGCGTTTTAAGTAAAGGTATAAGAAATGGGGTGTGCCTTAACGTAAACATTCCTGCAATTCCTAAAAATGAGATTAAAGGCATTAAGGTTTGTAGGCAGAATATGGGAACATGGCGCGAAGAGTTTGACAAAAGGACTGATCCTCGCGGTTCAGACTATTTTTGGCTTACCGGTTATTTCCATAACGAAGAGCCTGAATCAACTGATACAGATGAGTATGCACTATCGAACGGTTATGTTTCTATTGTGCCAGTTAGCATCGATTTAACTGATAATATTGAGCATGCAAGGCTTAGCGGAATTTTTGCCGATTCGACAAGTTTGAGTAATGCTTCAAAACCAAAAAGTATTTAAGCCCTAATTAACTGGAATTGAATAAACAAGTATAGGTGTAGCTTACGATTGACAGATTATAAGCATTTTTGTGATTATTTTTGAGTTGTGTTCATCGTATAATTAATTTTTATACGCTAGGGACTGTTTCCTTTATCCTAATTGGCAAACAAGAGGTAGGCATACCATTTAAACAATAAAAATAACAGATGACCCGAAAATTTGACTCAACAGCTTTAGGGGCAATTCTTGGAATTGTTACTCCACTTATTTCGTTCTTCCTCATTTTAAAATTTGTTTACCCATTTGAGTATTCCGATAAATCGTTGCACTCCTTTTGGATGTTTATTATGGCTCCCAAAATTATGAGCCTTGGTGCGTTACCAAACCTTGGGCTTTTCATGCTGTTTATTTATACCAATAGGTTAAAATCGGCAAGGGGTGTGTTAGGTGCCACTATTTTGCTTGCAATTATAGTATTTGTGCTTAAACTTGCATAATCTAATTATTGGTATGAAGTACTTTATTATTGCAGGCGAAGCTTCGGGCGATTTGCATGCCTCAAACCTAATGAAAGGCCTTAAACAAACCGATAACGAGGCGCAATTCATGTTTTTTGGGGGCGACTTAATGGCACAGCAAGGAGGCACCTTGGTTAAGCATTACAAAGAGATGGCCTTTATGGGCTTTGTTGAGGTATTACAAAACCTAAGGCAAATAGCAAAAAACCTAAGGCTTTGCAAAAAATCAATTGTTGAGTTTAACCCCGATGTTGTAATTCTGGTTGATTATCCTGGGTTTAACCTTCGTATTGCTAAATTTGCCAAGCTAGCCGGTTATAAAGTGGTTTACTACATTGCGCCAAAGGTTTGGGCATGGAAAGAATCGAGGGTAAAGCAGCTCAAAAATTTTGTTGATAAGCTGATAATTATTTTCCCTTTTGAGGAGGAGTACTTTAGGTTAAAAGGCATAAATGCAGCTTACCTAGGAAACCCTCTTGTTGATACGCTAAATTCCGAGCATACTGAAAACGACTTTATCAAAAAGAACAACCTACAACAAAAACCCATAATTTCATTACTTGCCGGAAGCCGTAAGCAGGAGATAAAGTTCAACCTCCCCGTAATGCTTTCATTGGTCGATAAAATGCCGCAGTATCAGTTTGTAATTGCTGGTGCACCCTCCCTAAATATGGCAGATTATGAGCCTTATCTCGGAAAAAGCAGAGTAAACGTTGTTTTTAATCAAACCCAAAGTTTGCTAAGGAACTCCACTGTTTCGGTTGTAACCTCCGGTACTGCTACCCTCGAGGCGGCTTTGCTAAACACTCCCGAGGTGGTTTGTTATAGGGGGAGTACGCTGTCAATGCTTATTGCCTGGATGGTTATCCGCATTAAATACATATCTTTAGTGAACCTGATAATGGATAGGGAGGTTGTAAAGGAGCTTATACAGTTTAAGCTAAATCCCAATTCGCTATTTAGCGAGGTTTCTTGTTTGTTGCCTGGTAAGCAATCGCGCAACGAGATGATTGATCAGTTTGCAGCCCTGCGCACTAAGCTAGGTGAAGAAGGTACATCTAATCGGGTGGCGAATTTTATTGTTGAGTTTATAACACAAAATTAAGTAAATCTTAAGTATGAAATTTCATATATTTCTTTTCCTATCTCTTTGCGCAGCGTTTACTGGTAA
>CAZGQZ010000024.1:0-17861 GCA_964527985.1 uncultured Rikenellaceae bacterium
AACCCGAACTGGAACAGGTGCTGGCTTCGCTCGACATCCCTTACTCTAACGATGCTCCTAACAGCATTTGGGTTAACACCATTCGGAATGAGAAGTCGGTTGAACTTGAATCACGAACGGTTATTGCCAACCTAGTACCCAATGTTATAGGCATGAGCCTAAAAGATGCGATTTACCTACTCGAAAACAGCGGGTTAAAAGTTCAGGTAGCTGGACGAGGAACCGTTAGGCATCAATCAATTATTCCTGGTTCACGAGTAAAATACGGAGATCAGATAACCCTTGAAATGAGCATGAACTAAATGAAGCAACTAGGCAATATTATTAGCAAATTAACACCCGTTGAGGTAATCGGATCAACGGAAATTAGTATCTCCGGATTGTTCATCGATTCAAGAATAGTTACGGGAAACAGCCTTTTTGTTGCAATTGAGGGCACACAGGTTGATGGGCACAACTTTATCGACAGTGCAATTAACCAAGGCGCCACAGCCATTATTTGCCAAACGCTACCTGCAAATCGGAAGAGCAATATTACCTACATTCGGGTTAACAACTCAAACGTTGCATTGGGCCATGCCGCATCTGCATTTTACGACAACCCATCGGAAAAACTTAAACTAGTTGGAATTACAGGGACAAATGGTAAAACCACAACAGCAACTCTCCTATTTAGACTAGCAAACGCTTTGGGTGAAAAATCGGGGCTAATTTCAACTGTTCAAAACCAAATAGGCGAAAAGGTAATACCCAGCACGCATACCACACCTAATGCCATTGAGCTAAACAAGCTGCTAAAGCAAATGGTAGATGAAAATTGCAACTATTGCTTTATGGAGGTTAGCTCCCATGCCATCCATCAGCAGCGCATCGAAGGGTTATGCTTTACAGGGGCAATTTTTAGCAATATTACACACGATCATCTCGACTATCATAAAACGTTTAAGGAGTACATTAAGGCAAAGAAGCTATTCTTCGATAATTTGCCCAAATCAGCATTCGCCCTTACCAATGCCGACGATAAGAACGGAATGGTAATGGTGCAAAACACAATGGCCAAAGTTCATAGTTACTCCTTACGGAGTATGGCCAATTTTAGGTGTAAAATTGTAGAGCAACAGCTGCATGGCATGCTCCTTAATATTGATAACATTGAGGTTTGGAGCAGGCTTATTGGCAATTTTAACGCCTACAATATACTGGCTGCCTATGCCACAGCTTATCTGCTTGGCTTCAGCAAAGAGGATGTACTTACCGTGCTCAGCAACATGGAGCCTGTAAACGGCAGGTTCGAAAACACGATTGCACCCAATGGCGTTATGGCTGTTGTTGATTATGCCCACACTCCTGATGCACTTGAGAATGTGCTATCAACCGTAAACTCAATTAAAACGCCAGGCAGTAGGCTAATTTGCGTAGTTGGTGCTGGAGGAAACAGAGATAAAACCAAGCGACCCGTAATGGCCCGCGTTGCTTTACAGGGTAGCGATTTGGTAATTCTAACTTCCGATAATCCTCGTTTTGAAGAACCTGCAGATATAATTGCTGATATGAAACAAGGAGTAGATGCCCCCTCGGTAGGGAAGGTACTAACAATAACCGATAGGCGCGAAGCCATCCGTACGGCTTGCCTATTGGCAAACTCTGGCGACATTGTGCTGGTTGCTGGCAAGGGTCACGAAACCTACCAAGAGGTAAAGGGTGTAAAGCACCACTTTGACGATAAGCAAGAAGTTGCTGAAATTTTCAAAACCTTACTGCCATGATATACTACCTCGCTCAACTCTTCAGCAAATACGACATCCCCGGAATGGGCATGTTTCAATACATCTCATTCCGCTCGGGACTTGCCGTAATAACATCACTGGCCATATCGCTACTTATTGGTAAGCGGATAATACGCTATTTGCAGCGAAAGCAAATTGGCGAAGAGGTGCGCAACCTTGGCCTAGAGGGACAGCTACAAAAAAAGGGTACACCAACCATGGGCGGTATTATTATTCTTTGCTCAATACTTATCCCCGTTCTCCTTTTTGCCGATATAAAGAATATCTACGTTATAGTAATGCTCATTTCAACCGTTTGGTTGGGCGCTGTAGGTTTTGCCGACGACTACATAAAGGTATTCCTGAAAAACAAGGAGGGCCTGTCGGGAAAGCTGAAAATTTTAGGGCAAGTTTCCTTGGGTTTGTTTGTTGGGCTTACCATGTACCTAAGTCCCGATATTGTTATACGCGAAAGGGCTATACCTCAAGCAGAAGCCGTAGCAACAATCGACTCAATCTCAGCCGAAAGAGTTCAAGCCAACCCGAACCTGCTAAACGAGAAAACAACGAAAACAACCATCCCCTTCTTTAAAAATAACGAGTTTGACTACGAATACCTAATTCCTTTCAAAGGGCCTTGGGCGCAAAAATTAGCGTGGGTAGTTTTTATTATTGCAGTAATTTTTATTGTTACAGCCGTTTCAAATGGAGCCAACCTTACCGACGGGCTCGATGGGCTTGCAACAGGCGTTAGCGCTGTTATTGCAACCACACTTGGCGTTTTTGCTTACCTAGGAGGTAACGTAATATACGCTGAGTATCTAAACATTATGTACATACCGGCTACAGGAGAACTCGTTGTGTTTATGAGTGCCTTTATTGGTGCTGCCATTGGTTTTCTGTGGTATAATAGTTACCCGGCTCAAGTATTTATGGGCGATACAGGGAGCCTTGCCATTGGGGGTATAATTGCCGTTTTCGCAATTCTTATTCGCAAGGAGCTGCTTATTCCCATTCTTTGCGGCATATTCTTTATTGAAACGCTGTCGGTAATGATTCAGGTAAGCTACTTTAAGCGTACTAAACGAAAGTATGGCGTGGGACGAAGAATATTTCTCATGTCTCCTCTACATCATCACTATCAAAAGAAAGGGTACCCCGAAGCAAAAATTGTTACTCGCTTTTGGATTGTAGCCATCATCCTAGCCGTAATAACCGTAGTAACCCTAAAAATTAGGTAGCCATGGCAGTTGAGAAGAAAAAAAGCAGAATTGTTATACTTGGCGGTGCCGAGAGCGGCGTGGGTTCAGCGGTACTCGCAACAAAACAAGGTTTCGATGTTTTCCTTTCCGACATGGGTACAATTAAGCCCAAATACAAGGAAACACTCAACAAGCACGGTATTGCATGGGAGGAAGGAAAGCACACCTTTGAACAAATTCTAAATGCAAACGAGGTTATTAAGTCGCCCGGAATTCCCGATAAAGTCCCAATTGTTCAAGAGCTAAAGGCAAAGGGTATACCGGTTATCTCCGAAATTGAATTTGCCGGACGATTTACCAGCGCATTTAAAATTTGTATAACCGGCAGTAACGGCAAAACCACCACTACAACCCTTATCCATCACATGCTCAAAAAAGCAGGGTTGAATGTTGGTTTAGCCGGTAATGTTGGTAAAAGCTTTGCCCTACAAGTTGCCGAGTGCAACTACGATTACTATGTAATTGAGCTTAGCAGCTTTCAGCTCGATGGCATGTACACCTTCAAAGCTGATATTGCAATACTACTAAACATATCGCCCGATCATCTCGATAGGTACGATTATAAAATGGAGAATTATGTAAAATCGAAATTCCGCATAACGCAAAACTTATCGGAAGACGAGTGCTTTATCTTTTGCTCCGACAACGATGTGACTACCGATCATCTTAAGCAAATTGTGCTTAAAGCGCAGCTGCTTCCCTTCTCGCAGGACAAGCAAGAGGGTCAAACTGCATTTCTTATCGATAGCCTAATGCATATTAACCACAATAACAGCGATTTTAACATGTCTATTGATGAACTCGCCCTAAAAGGGCGACACAACGTGTATAACTCCATGGCTGCTGGCATTGCGGGTCATGTTCTCAACATCCGAAAAGATGTGATTAGAGAAAGCCTTTGCGACTTCCAAGGAGTTGAGCATAGGCTTGAATCTGTGCTAAAAATTCGTGGCGTTCAGTACATTAATGACTCAAAGGCAACAAATGTAAACTCTACCTGGTATGCTCTGGAGAGCATGAAAGATCCGGTAGTATGGATTGCTGGTGGGCTCGATAAGGGCAACGACTATACCGAGCTCCTCGACCTTGTACAGGAAAAGGTAAAGGCAATTGTGTGCTTGGGTATCGATAACACGAAGCTTTACCAGGCATTTAGCCATTTGGTTCCCAGCATGGTAAATGCGCATTCTGCTCAAGAAGCAGTTATGCAGGCCTATAAGCTATCGTCGCCTGGCGATGTAGTGCTCCTCTCGCCCGCATGTGCCAGCTTCGACCTTTTCGAAAACTTTGAGGATAGAGGCAAGCAATTCAAAGAAGCAGTAAAAAACTTATAAAAAGTAATACCAAATGGAGAGCATTTTTAAACGGTACTTTAAAGGCGATAGGGTAATTTGGCTTATTATTGTGCTACTTTCAGTGGTATCGCTTTTGGCTGTTTATAGCTCAACCGGTTCGCTTGCCTATCGATATCAAGGAGGCAATACCGCTTACTACTTCATAAAGCAGCTTAGCTTTTTAGGTGCCGGATTAGCTGTTATATTCCTGGTTCATCTTATTCCTTATAAAGTATACTCGCCACTGGCGCCTTTGCTGCTTTACATTGCCATCCCGCTATTGCTAGTCACACTGCTATTTGGGACAAACATTAACCAAGCAGCCCGTTGGCTCGAAATACCAGGGCTTGGTGTTACAATTCAAACATCTGATTTTGCCAAACTTGCACTAGTGCTTTACGTTGCTCGCTTACTGTCGCTGAGGCAAAACGATATTAAAGACCTAAAGAAAACATTCATTCCTTTAGTAATCCCCATTGCAATAGTTTGCCTGCTTATTCTTCCTGCAAACTTCTCAACGGCAGTTATGCTTGGACTGGTTTGCTGGATAATGCTTTTTATTGGTCGCATAAGTTTAAGGCATTTAATCGGTTTTAGCGGACTAGGAGTTTTACTAATTGGGCTTTTTGTTTTTATTGCATTACAAACAAACTCAATATCTAGGGTACAAACCTGGAAGAATAGAATTGAGAACTTTTCTTCGGGCGAATCGGGCGAGAACTATCAAGCACAGCAATCGAAGATTGCTATTGCCACTGGAGGAGTTGTTGGTAAAGGGCCCGGAAATAGTACACAACGAAACATGCTACCCCACCCCTACTCCGATTTTATTTACGCAATAATTATTGAAGAGTATGGGTTAATTGGAGGTGGCTTTGTACTATTCTTTTACATGGTTTTGCTATTTAGGGCTGGTATTATAATAAAAAAGGCACGACGAACATTCCCCGCATTTTTAGCCATGGGCCTAACATTGCTTCTAGTATTTCAGGCAATGGTAAACATGGCCGTAGCGGTAAACCTAATTCCGGTTACTGGTCAACCGCTACCTTTAGTAAGTATGGGAGGAACGTCGTTGCTTTTCACAAGTGCATCATTCGGCATTTTGCTAAGCATTAGCCGAAGTCAAAACAAGGAGGAACTATTTGATGGAGAAGAACCTCAGGATAATAATTAGCGGCGGTGGAACCGGGGGGCATATATTCCCCGCAATTTCAATTGCCAATGCAATTGTTGGGCTTAAGCCCAACACCGAAATACTTTTTGTTGGAGCCGAAGGGAAAATGGAGATGGAAAAGGTTCCCGCTGCAGGTTATAGCATAAAGGCTCTGCCTGTTGTTGGTTTTCACCGAAGGCTAACTGTTAAGAACCTGAGTTTTCCGTTTAAGCTACTAAAGAGCATGAGGTTGGCAAAGAAAATAGTTAAAGAATTCAAACCCGATATTGCCGTTGGGGTTGGCGGGTATGCTAGTGGTCCAATACTCAAAGTTGCACAGCAAATGGGAATTCCAACGCTTATACAAGAACAGAATTCATATGCTGGGATTACCAATAAACTGCTATCAAAAAAGGCAAATGCAATATGCGTTGCCTACGATGGTATGGAGAAATACTTCCCAAGTAAAAAAATAGTACACACAGGCAATCCCATAAGGCAAGGGCTGATAAACGTTGAATCGCTTAAGGCCGAAGCACACGAATTTTTTGGAATCCCAAGCAAAACAAAAGTTATACTTGTTGTTGGCGGAAGCCTAGGAGCACGAACAATAAATGAGAGCATATTAAACAGCATACAAAAATTTAGCGAACTAAAGGGCGTAACGCTTATTTGGCAAACGGGCAAGCTATACCATAACAGCGTTTTACAAAGCATAGCGGATAAAGATTATGGTAATATTAAGGTTTTCGATTTTATTAACCGAATGGATTATGCCTATGCTGCTGCCGATTTGGTAATTTCTAGAGCCGGAGCCTGCACCATATCGGAACTTTGTGTGGTTGGCAAGCCAACCATACTTATCCCATCGCCAAATGTAGCCGAAGATCATCAAACAAAGAATGCGCAAGCGCTGGCCAGCAAAGGCGCTGCCGTGCTAGTAACCGATGCGCAAGCTCAGCATAAACTTGCGAGCACAGCCATACAGCTTATTGATGATGAAAACGAGCTAGCTAGGTTAAGGCAAAACATAAAGAAACTAGCCTTACCTGATGCTCAAGTTGATATAGCACAAAAAATAATTGAAATAGCGAATAGCAAAAAATGAGTATTAACCTGAACAGCTATAGTAACGTTTACCTTATTGGCATTGGCGGCATTGGAATGAGCGCCTTGGCTCGCTATTTCGCTCATAACAAGCTGTTCGTTGCAGGTTACGATAGTACAAAATCGGCATTAACTATCGAACTTGAAACGGAAGGTATTGCTATTCACTATAACGATAGCCCTGAAAGCATCCCTCATAAAATAGCATCGGACACCAAGAATACGCTTGTGGTTTACACCCCAGCAATTCCGCAAAGCCATAACGAACTTGCCTTCTTTAAAACCAAAGGCTACTCCGTAGTAAAAAGAGCCGTTACGCTTGGGTTAATTACGAAAGAGCACACAACCGCTGCTGTTGCAGGAACCCATGGTAAAACCAGTACTTCAGCAATGCTTGCTCATTTGCTTCAGAATACACCTTTGGGCAGCTGCGCATTTTTAGGCGGTATTGTAAAAAACTTCTCAAGCAATCTTATAGTAAACAACAGCCAACGGATGGTAGTTGAAGCCGATGAATTTGACAGAAGCTTTCATCATCTTTCGCCCAACCTAGCAATAATTACATCAATTGACGCCGATCATCTTGATATATACAACAATCACAACGAAATTGTTGATGCCTTTTCCATATTCATCAGAAAAATTCAACCAAACGGAACACTAATAGTAAAAAAAGGGCTTGAGCAAATTGCTAATAAAACAGAGGGAATTAAGGTTTACACCTATTCGGCAACTCAGTTAGCCGATTTCTATCTCTCAGATATTTGCATTAGCAACGGGCTTTACACCTTTACGCTAAACACGCCATTTGGGGTAATTGAGCAGTTAACGCTGGGCATCCCCGGAAAGTACAATGTGGAAAACGCGATTGCCGCTTCGGCTGCTGCTCTTGTTTGGAGCATTTCACCTGAGCAGCTAAGTGCTGGGCTAAAATCGTTTAAGGGAATTGCTCGCCGATTCGACATTAGGTATAGCAGCAGTAAAACTGTTTATATCGACGACTATGCGCATCATCCCGAGGAGATTAAAGCAGCAATCGCATCGGTTCGCGAAATGTTTCCAGGCAGAAAAGTAACCGGAATATTTCAGCCACACCTCTACTCGCGTACGCGCGATTTTGCTAACGAATTTGCAGTAAGCCTAAGCCTACTCGATGAGCTAATTCTGCTCGACATTTACCCTGCACGCGAGGAGCCAATACCTGGCGTTACCTCAAATATTATCCTTACTAAGGTTGCATGCAGCCATAAAAAAATGAGCACCTTAGACAATATTATTGATGAGCTAAAGAGTATCCACTTTGATGTGCTGCTAACCATGGGTGCGGGCAACATCGATGTGTTGGCAACGCCTATTGTTGAACTGCTTAAAAAGGGGGAGGGTGCAAATGAGGTATAAAAAAGCCATAATCGGCCTTACTAAATGGATGCTAACTATAGCATACCTAGTGGTTGCCCTTTCGTTTGTTAGCAAACGTGAGCAGCAACTTACCTGTAAGGGGATTAACATTGAAATTAGCGACAGTTTAACCAATGCATTTGTTACCAAAGCCGATGTTTTAAAAGATATAGAAAAACATCACTCAAACCTCATAGGCATTCCAATAAAAATGATTAACACCTTAGCCATTGAGCAAAGCCTAGCCAACATGCAAGCGGTAAGCAGCGTAAATGCCTACAAAACATCAAGCGGACTACTAAACGTTAGCATTGAACAACGTAAGCCAATGGTTCGGATTATTAACCGGCGGGGCAACAGCTACTACATTGACCACGATGGGCAAATTCTGCCCCTATCGAGCAAGTACACATCGCACGTGCTAATTGTAAATGGGAATATTGTTGAACCCTACAAAGTTGATCCGAAGGTTAGGGTAACCGATTGGGCATCGAAAAACAAGAACGAACCACAGCCATTAGCCTGTAGGCTATTCAACTTTGCTAAATATATTAACAACGACAAATTTTGGAAGGCTCAAATATCGCAGGTTTACGTTGTTGACCAGAATAATATTGAGCTAATTCCGCGAGTTGGTCCACATACCATTCTGTTAGGAAGCCTCGATGATTACGAACTAAAAATGGAGAAGCTAAAACTCTTTTACGAGCAAGCCCTTACCGAGGAGGGTTGGAACAAGTACAAACAGATTAACCTAAAATATCGAAATCAAATAGTATGCACAAAAAGATAACTACCATGGCAAAACAAAACGAATACGTAGCAGCAATTGACCTTGGAACAACAAAAATTGTTACACTTATTGGCAAAAAGAACGACAACGGTAAACTACAAATTGTGGCACATAGCAAAGCGCCATCAACCGGAGTAAAGCGCGGAGTAGTGCTTAACATTGAGGAAACCGTTGCCTCAATTCAACGAACTGTTGAAGATGTTCAACTAAAATCGGGGATTATTTTTGGCGATGTGTTTGTTGGCATTGCCGGACAGCATATCCGTAGCGTACGTAACCGCGGGTATATCAACCTAAATGCCGAGAAGGATATGATTGACCTCGACGATGTTCAGAAGCTTGTTGACGACATGTTTAAAATTCCAACCGAAATTGGCGAGGAGATACTTCACGTTCTGCCCCAAAATTTTATTGTCGACAACGAGTCGGCCATTAAAAACCCAGTGGGTATGTCGGGCAAACGCCTCGAAGCGAATTTCCACATCGTAATTGGCCAAACGGCATCGGCAAAAAATATTGAGAAGTGTGTAAATCGGGTCGACCTAAACGTAACCGACCTTATCCTCGAACCCCTTGCCTCGGCCGAGGCAGTTCTCACCGACGATGAGAAAGAGGCTGGCGTTGTGCTGGTTGATATTGGCGGTGGAACAACCGATGTAGCCGTTTACTTCGATGGCATTGTTCGTCACACTGCCGTTATTCCCTTTGGTGGAAACGTAATAACCAACGACATTAAGGAGGGTTGCTCCATACTTCAACGCCAAGCCGAGCAGCTAAAAGTCCAGTTTGGTTCTGCTCTTGGCGATATTGCTCCCGAAGATAAGATAGTAACAATACCTGGTATAAGCGGTCGCGAACCCAAAGAAATATCTTTCAAAAGCTTAGCGTATATTATCCAAAGCCGCATGGAGGAGATAATTGACTACGTAACCTTTGAGGTTGAAAACTCTGGCTATGCCGATAAGCTAAGCGCTGGCATTGTGCTAACCGGAGGCGGTTCGCTGCTACGACACCTCTCGCAGCTGGTTAAATTTAAAACAGGTTTCGATGTTCGCATTGGCTATCCCAACGAGCATCTAACTGCCGATTCAACTGAGGAAATAAATACTCCGACCTATTCAACAGGTATTGGCCTTGTTATTAAAGGCTTTGAACATATGGAATCGTACAACAGATTGCACAACGAAACGGATGAAACCGACTCCGATTTTGAGAACCCAACCATTGAGAAGCAAAAGGTAAAAGAGATTAAAAGAAATAATATTGTTGAGCGCTTTAAGCGCAAGTTCACCGAAATATTTGAGGAGAATGATGCGGAAATGTAGTATCAATATGCTAAACAATTCCCATTCAATTAGGTTATAACAAAAATACATAAGGCCATGACAGAAGAGATAATCCCATTCGACCTACCCACAACAAACAAGTCAATTATTAAGGTAATTGGCGTTGGCGGAGGTGGCAGCAACGCAGTAAACCATATGTACAAGTTGGGGATTAAGGATGTAGACTTTGTTGTTTGCAACACCGATGCGCAGGCGCTTGAGAACAGCCCTGTTAACATAAAAATACAGCTAGGCTCATCGCTAACCGAAGGACGCGGTGCAGGCAACAAACCCGAAATTGGCAAGCAAGCAGCCATTGAAAACATCCAAAACGTTGTTGATGTGCTATCGGACGGCACCAAAATGGTATTTGTAACTGCCGGTATGGGCGGAGGCACAGGAACGGGTGCTGCACCAATTATTGCCAAAGCGGCAAAAGAGCTTGGTCTGCTAACCGTTGCCATTGTTACTATCCCATTCCGTAACGAAGGTCGTAGGCGAATTGCCCAAGCCATGGAGGGTATTGAGGACTTGGAAAAGCATGTTGACTCGCTGCTGGTGATTAACAACGAAAAAATTCGCGAAATTTTTGGCGACCTTAGGCTTTCCGAAGCGTTTTCGCGTGCCGACGATGTGCTGGCCATTGCAGCAAAAGGGATTGCCGAAATCATCACTGTTCATGGTTACATAAACGTCGACTTTGCCGATGTGGAAACCGTAATGTCGAACAGCGGTGTGGCCATTATGGGCTCGGCAATGGCATCGGGCGAAAACCGTGCACTCACAGCAGTTCAAAAAGCGCTTTCGTCGCCACTACTTAACAATAACGATATTGCCGGGGCACGAAATATTCTGCTAAACGTTACATCGGGAATGGATGAGATTACCATGGATGAAATTGGACAGATTACCGACTTTATTCAGGGTGCTGCTGGCGAGGATGCTGACCTGATTTGGGGTAACGGTACCGACGAAAGGCTTGAGGAAAACCTCAATGTAACAATTATTGCAACGGGTTTTGGCACCAACAGCATACCCGAACTTTACGCACGCAAGAAAAAGGTCGACGTCATCCCACTTGATGGCGAAAAGGCAACAAACAGAGAGGTTAAGCAGCCAATAATCGAAATAAAAGATCGTCCTGCCGCTCCTCCTCCTAAAAGGGAAAAAATAGAAACCAACAAGTGGCAACGTACAATAGAGTTCGACCTTACTAAGGACAATGCATTTGTTGAATCGTCACAACCAGAAACTGTTGACAAAGAGCTCGAGTTTGAGGTAACTACAGTTAAACCCAACACAAACGATGGGAAAAAACACGACGACAGGGTTTATCGCTCGGAGCCAACGCCTATTCCAACCAAAGACACATTTGATAGGATGGAGAAAATTCCAGCCTATAAAAGGAAGAATATCAAAATTGATGAGGAGAACCACTCCAATAAGAAAAACGTTTCGCGATATACGCTTAATCAAGACGAAGGCGATATTTACCTCCGAAACGACAACGCTTACCTACACGATAATGTAGACTAAGCACAAGTTAACAACACTAGAAAAACTAAATGCCATGTCACTGGAAGAACGCATAAACCAAGAGATTAAGGCAGCCATGATAGCCAAGGATAAGGTTAAACTCGAAGCCTTAAGGGCTGTTAAAAGCGCTATTCTGCTTGCCAAAACCGAAAAGGGAGGAACCGATACTCTAACTGCCGAAACCGAGCTAAAGCTTTTGCAAAAGCAGGTAAAACAGCGAAAGGATTCGGCTGAAATTTACCAGCAACAAAACCGACCTGAACTAGCCGAAAAAGAGCTAGCCGAAGCATCGGCCATCGAAGTGTTTCTGCCAAAAATGCTAACTGATGACGAGCTAACCCTCGAAATTAAAAAAATAATTGAAGCAGTTGGCGCAGCCGGCCCAGCCGACATGGGCAAGGTAATGGGCACAGCATCGAAAAGTCTTGCAGGCAAAGCCGAAGGTAAAGCCATTGCCGACAAGGTTAAATTCATGCTAGCAAACCTGTAAGGTTATACCATAAACACCATTGAAAAGAAGTGGCAAAGGCTACCCGCCAAAATAAACATATGAAAAACGCCATGCCCATAGGGTATGTCTTTTCGTATGTAGAAGAATATGCCTAACGAATAGGTTACGCATCCCACCAGCAAAAAAACTAGCGAAATTGTAGGCAGGTTCCTTACTATGGGCACAATAGCCATAATAAACAACCAGCCCATTGCTGCATAAAGCCATGCCGAGAGGCTTCGCAATTTTTGGCTATAAAACCAAACCTTAAACACAATACCCGCAAGGGCAAGCGCCCAAATAATTCCAAAAAGCACCCAGCCAAGTGGCCCTCGTATCGACACAAGAGTAAATGGTGTGTAGGTGGCGGCAATTAGCACGTATATTGATGAGTGATCGAAGGTGTTAAGCTTATACTTTAGCCTAACGTTTTTGGCTCCGTGAAAAAGTGTCGATGCTGTATAAAGCGTTATCATGCCAGCACCAAAAATACTGTAGCTTACAATATGCCAAACATCGCCGTAAAGTGCAGCACGTGTAACCACAATTGCCGTACAGGCAATAGCAATTAGCACTCCTATTCCGTGCGATGCGCTATTGAAAATCTCCTCGTGGCGTTTCCGCTTCTGCTTTTTTAATGACATATCGGGGGGCTCTTAAAAAGTTAGGAAGGGACATTGCTCCCTTCCTAACCCAATGTATAATTACTAGCCTACTGCTAAATTCCAATTATGGTAAAGTCAACCCTACGGTTTTGCGCTCTACCTTCGGCTGTGCGGTTGCTAGCCTTTGGCTTAGTAAATCCGTAACCTTTCGATACTACCCTGTGTGCAGGTATTCCCTGTGCAACAACATACTCGGCAACCGATAGGGCACGTTCCTGCGAAATACGCTCGTTAACAGCAGCAGAGCCAACGTTATCGGTATGTCCACCAATTTCAACCCTTACATTGGGGTATTCGTTTAGGAACTGCACAAGTGCATTAAGCGAGCGGAACGATTCGGGTTTAAGCGATGCCTTTCCGGTTTCAAAGTAAATATTTTCAATATCAACCGACTGTCCAACCTCAATTGGGGTTACATAGAAGTTACGAACGATTTTGCTCATTGGCGCAGCCGATGTTAAATCGACAGGCTCGAACCTATTGTAGAAATTAATTACCCGAGGCGTAAGGTCGTAGTTAAAGCCAATGGGTAGCTTAAGCGTATAGGTTGCATCCTCTTCGTTGTAAACGAATGCTCGCGACTCAACGCTATTAACGCGCATTTTAACATCGTAGCCTTTTTCGAGCTGTTTCCCTGTTTTGGTGTTGATAATTTTACCGCTAAGCGTTACCATGTTGGCATCTTCGCGCTCGGCAAAAACATTCTGATTCAGCACAACAAACTCCTCATAATCGGTTAGATTAACTTCATTATCGAGGGTTTTGTAGTTCTTGGCATCAACGCCAAGTATGTAGTTTTGCCCAAATGGCAGGTTAACGGCAAAAGCGCCAGTAACCGGATCGATTTGAACAGTATCGGCAACCTCGCCATTAATTAGCAGCTTTGGCTGAGCATCGAGAGTAATTGGTGTGAGTGAACTATTATCGAGCAGCTGACCCTGTAGTTGAACCCAAGGCACTGATGCCACATAAAGCGTAATATCCTTCTCGGTAAACGATGTTTCCTCGATAACGTCAACCACAACAGGAGTTGCCGTAAAATTATCGACACTACCCGTAAAGGTATATGCCTCACCCAGTGGAAGCAAAGCTTGGAAGGCTCCTGAGAACTGGTCGTAAATAACCGAATCGGAGTGCATTCCGTTAATTAGCACTTTTGGGTTACGCGAAAGCGAAATTGGCTGTTCGGTTCTCGAATCGACAACTTGCCCCTTAACCTGTACGAATGGAATTGCCGAAAAGTAAAGGTTAATGTCCGCTTCGGAGTATTCTCTAACGCTGGTTAGGTCAACATCGGTAGATATTCCATTCCAGTTCTCCATTTGGGGTAAAAGCGTGTATTTCTCGCCTAACGGGAGATAAACAGCGTACGAAGCCGACTCTTTGTCGATGGTCATCTCCTCGAATACTTCACCATTAACCAAAATTTCGTATTCGGTTTCCTCAAGCATTAAACTCTGGTCGGCCTGATTTAGCACCAAACCCGAAAGGCGCAAAAATGGGAACTCTTCGTAAATTTTCACTTTAAAAATATCCGATTTCCCTATTGAGTTTGTTATTGAACTATAGTAAGCCCAGCTCTCCTTTGCGTTCATCTTGTAATACGAATCCCAGTTTGGGGTATTAATGGTATCGGTAACTTTTACTGGAGCTGACCAATTTCGGTAAGTATCATCGGTTCTGTCGGCATAAAAAACATCAAAATTATCTCTTCCGTCGCCATAATCGGCGCTAAAATAAATACGATTCTTGTCTTCGGTTAGGTAGGGCGACTCCATGCTTTTGGCCTTGTTGGCATTTTTGGGCCCTCCTTGAAGTAGCTTTGGCTTTGTGTAAACATTCTCCTTTTTACGGGTTGAAACGTAAAGCGAAAGCCTTTTGCCATTTGGCTTTTTGCTGAATGCTATAAACAGCTGCTCCCTATCGGGCGACATGTATGCGTTCACAACCCTTCCTTTGTTCATGCGCTTTAGGGCTTTAACTTTGATGGGTTTAGGCTTACCCCACTCGTACTGGTTAAACTGCTCAATTAACGAAAACCCAGGTGTGAGCCAACGCGTACCAGCCTTATTATAGCGCCCAAGGATAAGATACGATTTCCCATCATCGAGTGCTGAAAGAATGGCGTTGTAGCGTCCAACGTTTACCTCATTCGAAAGGCGAATCGCTTGGCTCCACGTTCCATCGTCCTGTAGGGTCGAGAACCAAATGTCCTGGCTATTGTCCTCGCCTAACCTGTTTTCGGGATGGTTTACCCTACTAAAGAACAGCGTTTTGCCATCGCGCGAAAGCACGGGATTAACCTCTGCGTATTCTGAGTTTACAGCATCGCCAAGGTTTTGGGGTTCGAATGATGTTTGAGAATATGCTTGGGGCAAACCCAGCATTATTGTGAAAAAAAGCAGCGCTATACAATATTTTCTTTTCATGTCGATAGTTTGTTGTGTCAAATGATCGATTGATTTGTTTACCTATAGGGCAACCCTTTAGCCGTTTTTACCCTTCCGAACACGAGGTTAATACCAAACCTGAAGTTAAGATTGGTAAACGTAAGCGGATTGACAAGTGGAGTAAAATAGTTATCGGCTAGCATATATATTTGTAACGGACCTGGCTTAACCATTAGGCCAAAGCCTAAGTTGGTCATAGTACGCTGATTAAACGATCCGGTAAGGGCTAGGTTAAAAGTTCGTCCAATTCCTTGGGTAACTCCAAGCGAAAAAGCAGGATAGAATCGACGGTTAACTATGCCGTAAAACTGAAATCCTAAATGCGTGCGGCGTGCCAACTGATAGTTAGCCGAAAGGTAGAACTTTGGCGATAGCCATGTTGTAAATGCCTGTTCAAACTCCTCATCGTCGAAATTGCTGCGGAATACATTCAAGGTAGAGTCAATGTCAATATCTCTTCCGTATAGGAAATCGCCCAGCGCATCAACACCCTGAAAAGGTGAATCTCCTCGAACCTTATAATTTGCGGTACTATCGTTCCAATGGATAAATCCTAAATCGCTAACTGAAAAGCTAAACGATGTTCGCTGGTCGTACTTATAGGTTACACCCAAAGCTAACGATGCTCCAGGATTACGGAATCGGGTTAAATAGTTGGTTAGCCATTGCGTGTCTTGAAACAAGGCTTCGTTTGGCATTTTATCCTCAGTTAACGGAATACCTGCGCTATACAGTATTGCATCGGACGCAAAGGTATGGGCGTACATATCGTCGTCGATATTTAGCTGAAGCATTGCAGGTTTAAGGTAAAGGCTCGAGAGGCCTTGTAAAAAGCTTACCCTACCGCCAAAAACCCAACTATTATACTCGGTTGCCATACCATAAGTATACTCACGATACAAATTAGCGTTAACTCCCATATAGCCAAAATCAATGTCTTGGCCTATCATATCGGCGTTGCCAAGTATGGCCATGCTCATTAAATCCTTTGGATAGAAGAACGACAGGCTATGCCTTTGCCTAATGCCGAACCAGTAGTCCCAGTTATGAACTCGAATACGGAGGTGAAAGATATCCACATCGGCATTGGCAAACACCATGTTCTGATCCGACAGTTCATTTAGCAAGCTCGATGGGTTAAACCAAACTGTATCGTTATTGCTACTTACAACCGAGTTTGGTACAAAACCGTTATGAATTCCTTGCACATAAATCGAGGAGATACCAGGCAACCCAATGCTTATGGTATGCTCAGGCCTAACCGTTGGTTTAAGATAGCTCGATTGGAAAACATCATCAAAAAGAGGAAGAGTAAGCTCCGATTGAGCTTTTAGGCTATATGCTGATAAAGCTATGGCTAGAAATAATATTAGTTTTTTCACGGCTTATAGTTTTCAAAGTTCAACCTGAATTGTTCCTGAAACAAGCATACTCATTTGCACCTGAATATGGTTTGTTGAGAGAATTTTAACATCAACTTCTTCGCCTCCCCCAGTTTTCAGGGTGTAAAGCAATACCAAGTGATTGGATGAAGCTATTTGCTCGTACTCCTCTTTTGTTAGAGTTATGGTGAGGTAAGCAGTACTTGGGCTAATTGAAATTCCATTAGGGTCGAGAATTGCACTTGATGCCAATGGAGTGCTCTCAGGATCATCAATAAAATAGTAATCTGGAACTAGCTCGTCGCCAACTTCTAATAAGGTAACCATTTGTAGGTACATATCGAGTGGCATTTCGTTAGTAACCTTAAACTTGAGTGTTACCGAATAATCATCGTTCAGAAACTCAAAATCGTTGGTTAAATCGGGCCATTCCATATCCATTATGGTATCGCCTAGCTGGTGAGTAGTTGCCCAGCCGTAGAGCGGTAAAACCATATCGGATATGAAGCAAACCTTGCTATCGCGCTTAATAAAGCGCTCGTAACTTGCATCGCCTAGGGTAAAATCGGTTCCAAAGTTTAGCTTGTTTGGAGCAATATCGAAAACATCGGCAATGTTGGAGTTCTCATTTGTAAGCGCAAATTCGGTTACCGCAACGTTTTCGGCAGGGTCTTGCAAAAAATCAACCTCATTAGTACCCGAAAGATCTATGTCGCCAGGGCCAGGAACACCAGTGTTCTCGATGGCTAATACTTCGCTGTTATTGTTTGTTACCTCAAAGGTTGTAAAGGTAAAGCCAACGGGAACTCCGTAGCTATTCTCAACCGTAAAGTTAAAGTAAGGCTCGGCAAAATGCTGCTCGGCAAAAATGGTTGAGTTAAAAGCGCTAAGCTCGTAGGTTTGATCAGCTATGCTAAGGGTTTCGTTTACCCTACCCTGTATAAACTCAAAGTCGGGCTCGTTAAAACCAATATTTACACTAAGATTTCCTGTGTAATCGGGTGCCGAAACGTTCTCAACAATAGACAGGTTAAGTGTTACCATAAAAGTATTATAGGTATCGCCAATCTCATCGTGTAGCAAAAGGGTATAATCGTCTAAGGGGCGAGTATCGCTAAGGCTACTGGAGAAAACCTGTAAATCGAAATTACGGATGTAGGCCGTTTCATTTGTTTCAAGCGAGGTTATGGTAAGCGT
>CAZGQZ010000024.1:17961-21822 GCA_964527985.1 uncultured Rikenellaceae bacterium
GTAGAGTTTAGTACTGGCAGAACCCACGATTGGGTTGTTGGCTCTATGGCAAAGTTTTCGTAATCTTCCACATCCCAACACGAAACCAGCAGCAAGGGAGCTAACAGAAGCCAAATAATCCTTTTATATTTCATGGTTGTTAAGGTATTAGTTTCTAATTGTGCGACTTAAAAACGATTGTAAGGTAATATTTTTAAGGTTTTATAACAAAAATGGGGTAAACTTTTTGTAAGATGCACCTTACCAAAAAAAGGCTGCTAAATAAGCAGCCTTTTAGTATGGTTACGAATTACCACATAATTATCTAGTAAAACTTCGAACGGCTATCTTCTATATTAGCGCATTCCTTAACAGCCTCGTAGGCTTCGCGGAGTGAGCGCGACTGATATTGGCCTGACAAGCGCTGCTTTTCGGTATCAACATCTACCTCGTCTTGGTTAACTGCAGTAACCGAAAGCACATAAACACCTGCATTACCCTTTACAGGGCCTACAAGTTCACCCTCAGAAGCATTAACTGCGGTTGCAATTACGGCAGGCTCAAAGCCAACGGTTGGCAATGAGAACGATGCAAACGAAATGCGCGTAGCATTTTGCATGGCCAACGATAAATCTGCTGAAAGATCATCGATAGATGATGCATTTGCCATTGCAGCGGTAAAATCTTGCGTAAGCATTTCTGCTTTCTTTTCTCTAATTACCTCGTTTTCTATCTGATCTTTAACTTGAGCAAGTGGGGCAATGCCTTCCTCCTTAACCGACTTGAGTGCTGCAACAACAAAGTTATCGCCAAACTCAAAAACGGGGGATACTTCATTAACCTCTGAGCGGTATGCCCAGCGAACCATTTCTCTTGGATTCTCAAGACCAGCAACATTTCTGTCGGCCTCTTTTAGGTTTGAAGCTATTCGCTTCGAAAGTTTATGCTCCTGCACAGCCTTAACAAACTGCTCATAGGTTGTGTTCAATCCAGCAAATTCGCTTGCTTTTTGGTAGGTTTGCTGATAGGTTTTGGTACTTGGTATTACGTTACGCTCAAGTATTGCCACCTGTACCTTTTTGGCGGGAACACCTTTATCGAGTATTTCGATGATGTGAAAACCGAATTGGGTTTCAACCATAACAACATCACCTTTACTTCCTTCGAAACATGCATCGTTAAATGGTTTTACCATCATTCCCTCATTAAACCAACCTAAATCGCCACCCTTTGAAGCTGAGCCGGGATCGTCGGAATGCTCTTCGGCTAACTTCGCAAAATTGCGAGTACGCTTAGCAATGGGGAATAGGCTATCGGCTTTAGCCTTAGCGCTATTATAATCTTCTTGCGTGTTGCCACTTGGGCTAATTAGGATATGGCGTGCTTTAACGGAATCGGGCAGCATTGCTGTTTGAACCAATCGGGCAATTTTATACGAATCGTTATTAAAGAAAGGGCCGAAAGTATCGTTAACCTTGGCGTTAAAAGCCCACTGATCAACCTCTTCGTTTTGTAGCTCGCCTTTCTTATAGAAAGTTTCATCGAACGGAGTATCGGAGTTAAGATTGGTAAATTGAACTGGCTCAGCCGCATTTACAAAATCGGCATTGATACCATTTATCCACTCCTCTGCATCTTTGTAATCATCTTGCGATGGGGTAATTGGAAATACTACATACTCAACATCACGGGCAGCTTGCTGCTCATAATTGTTCTCATGTTTTTTATAGTAATCCTTTATTTCGCTTTCGGTAACGGTAATAGTCGAATCGTTAATTGTTGAGTATCGGTTTACTAGGTAATTGAAATCGACCTTTTTGCTTCGGCTGCTAGCCGATTGCTTGGCCTGAAGGCTAGTAACAGCAATACCTTTACGTATTAGGTTATTGTATTTTGTGAATAGCCTATCGCGAATTATCAACGACTCAAGGTACAGCCAAATTTGCTTTTGCAATCCAGAAGGATCGGTCTCCATATTCTTAAGGAACTGAACAACCATTGCAGGATCAACCTCTCCAGTTTGACGGTTGCCAAACTCCTGCCTAATAACTGGGTGAATATTGCGCCCTTGTACCATATCAAACAGTTCGTCGGTAGAAACGGCTATACCAAGACTTTTATACTTATCGCCTAGCACATGTTCTTGCACCATTTCGTTCCAAACCTCTTCCCTAATGCTCTCCATGGTTTGCTCGTCGAGAGATGTTTGCCTGCGCGATGCTTTGTTTAGCTCAACAAGATAGTCAACGCGCTCTTGATACGCCTGAAAAGGTATTGATTTACCATTTATCTCTGCTA
The DNA here is from genome assembly GCA_964527985.1 of uncultured Rikenellaceae bacterium. Taxonomy (GTDB): domain Bacteria; phylum Bacteroidota; class Bacteroidia; order Bacteroidales; family Tenuifilaceae; genus Perlabentimonas. Next base: position 20,239 of record CAZGQZ010000024.1, read on the forward strand.
TCTCAAACTGATTTCGGGTAAATAGTGACCCTCCCGAGCCAAATAAATCGCCAAGTATAAAGGCCAAAAGCGCTAGCCCTATAACAACTGCAACCAGCGTTCCTGCACGATTTCTGAGTTTCTCTAGTGTTGCCATTTAAAGTTAATATTAGTTCAAAATTTCCGTTTTTTTTGAGGCTACGAATATAGCTATTTTAGCGTATAGCATAAAGTCTTAGCATACTTTTTAAGCATTATTTAAAAAAATATGTTTCGAGAAACTAGCAAAAGGTGATATAATGAAGGTATTGATGCTGATAACTTTGCATTATCACTCGGAAGGAAGTATGGTAAGGTGCAGCAGATCGATTCGCGTTCGGTCCATTTTGGCCACTTTTACCTTAAAGTTATCAATGTCGATAACCTCTTGCGGCTTGGGAATGCTTTGGAATTTGTTAATGATGAAACCCGCAAGCGTATCGTATTCCTCCGATTCGGGTATGTTAAACTTATACTTTTCGTTAAGGTAGCTAACCTCAAGCCTACCCGAAAGGATAAACTCGTGCTCGGAAAGCTGCTTTTCAACGAAATCAACCTGATCATGCTCATCGTCAATCTCGCCAATAATCTCCTCAATAATATCCTCAATGGTAACCAAACCTGCGGTTCCGCCAAACTCATCAACAACAACAGCAATGCTATGCTGCTCCTTAATAAAGGATGTTAGTAGCTTATGAGCGAGCATGGTTTCGGGTACAAAATCAATTTTCAGCAGCTTTGACTTTATGCTTTGGGGTTTTTTAAAAAGATCTTTACTGTTAACGTATCCAGTAATATTATCGATACTACCATCGTACACAGGAATTCGCGAATAGTTTGTGCTGATGAACTTTTCCTTTAGCTCGTCTATCGAGCTACTAATATCAATGGCTTCAATATCTGTACGAGGAATCATGCACATGCGAACCTTTATCTCGCTAAAATCAAGGGCATTCTGAAACATCCTTATGTCGTGCTCATGCTTAGCACCTTCGCCCTCCGATGCTTGAACCTCACCAACAAAATTATCGAGATCGATTTTTCCAAATATTTGTCGTTTGTTCCTTGTTGATATCTCCTGCCTAAGCACATACTTGATAATACCAACCGAAAGCCACGTAGAAATTTTACTAATTGGGTACAATACTATATAGAAGAATAGTATTGGTAGCGAAAAAAAGTTAAGGAAACCATTTGGGTGTACCCTAAACAACGATTTTGGCAAAAACTCAGCAGTTACCAGTATAATTGCAGTACTAATAATAGTTTGTAGAAGAAGCAAACCCATTTCGCTTGGTATGTGTGGACCAAGAAAGACACCCAGCACCTTAGCCATTTCAATACCATATACCACAAGGGCAATGTTATTACCAACTAGCATTGTAGCGATGTACTGGCCGGGGTTTCGGGTAAAAATGCTTACAATACGTGATGAGAAGGTACCCTGTTTGCGGTCAATCTCTATACGAAGTTTATTGGCAGAAACAAAAGCAATCTCCATTCCAGAGAAGAGTGCTGAGAAGAGAACTGATAAACCTATAATTACCGGATTATAGTCCATTTAAC
>CAZGQZ010000025.1:0-19719 GCA_964527985.1 uncultured Rikenellaceae bacterium
CCCACAAAAACCGTTAGCGTTTGGCGATATTACTACGGAACCGATCAGGTTGTGATAGCTGATGAAGAAGTAGTTGACATCCGTATTGGGCAACGCATTAAACCCCAGAAGCGCCAAAAAGATTCCTCAATAGCCCCGGCACGAAGAGTCTCAATGCTTAGGATAGGCATGAGCGCTTCCGAGGTTAACGAAATTGCTGGCCGGCCAGATAGCCAAGCAAAAGGGATTGATTTATACTACTCAGATAGGCATCGCGTTGAAACAGTTAGCCAAAGCGTATCGAAGGTTGAGCTGCATATAAAAAAGAGCCTGGAAATTCTCGATTGGATTAGGCTAAACTTTAGCAAGGGCGGTTTACTTTTTATGAACATTACCCTTGCCTTTATTATGTTTGGCGTTGCCCTCGAAATTAAGATTAAGCAGTTTAAGGAAGTGCTAACTAAACCAAAGTCGGTTATTATTGGGGTTATTTCACAGTTCATTGCGTTACCTGCACTAACCTTCCTGCTGGTTCTAATTATTAAACCATCGCCAAGTGTAGCCCTAGGTATGATTCTGGTTGCAGCATGCCCTGGCGGAAATATCTCAAATTTTATCTCATCATTAGCCAAAGCAAATATCGAGCTGTCAATTAGCCTTACAGCAATTGCTACCCTTTCGGCAATTTTTATGACACCCTTAAACTTTGCCTTTTGGGGAGGGCTTTACTCTGGTACTGCCGAACTTGTTATCCCAATAAAAATTGATGCTTGGGAAATGATGAAAACTGTTTTTATCCTACTGGGAATACCAATAATACTGGGCGTGTGGTTTGCCAATCGCTTTCCAGCCATTACAAAAAAAATTATAAAACCGCTTAAACTTTTTTCACTCTTAGCTTTTGCTGGTTTCATCTTAGCTGCTTTAGCGTCGAACTTTAAGTTTTTTTTAGAGTACATTCACCTGATTCTGTTGCTGGTTTTTATCCACAACATTCTGGCGCTAACCACAGGGTTCTCTTTGGCGAGTATATTTAAACTTCCAAAACCCGACAGGCGAACCCTAACCATTGAAACAGGCATTCAAAATTCAGGTTTAGGCCTTGTCCTCATTTTTAACCCAAACCTTTTCGATGGGCTAGGAGGAATGGCATTTGTTGCAGCATGGTGGGGTATTTGGCACATTATTGCTGGCTTAGGAATAGCATCGTTTTGGGCAAAAAAGCCCTTAATAAAAGCACAACCCGATTAAATAAATTTATAAGTATGCCAACTAAACGAGAACGAATTGAACAATGGTCAAGACCATACTACATTCTTAAGCATTACGTAGATCTTGGCTTTCGGTTTTACTTTAAACATACCATCGAGGGCGTTGGAAACATCCCTACAGACAAACCTGTTATTTTTGCACCAAACCACCAGAATGCGCTTATGGATGCCCTTGCCGTGCTTTGCACTAAAACATGGCAGCCCGTTTTTTTGGCCCGTGCCGATATTTTCAACAAGCCTACAGTAAATAAAATTCTTACATTCCTAAAAATTCTGCCAATTTTTCGCATTCGCGATGGATATGAGAACTTGCAAAAAAACGATGAAATTTTCAACAAAACCATTGATGTAATTAGGAATAGAAACGGCTTAGTAATTCTGCCTGAAGGAAATCACGGCGATCAGAAAAGGTTAAGATTGCCCCTAAAAAAAGGGATTGCTCGCATTGCCCTTCAGGCCGAAAGCGCACTTGATGGTGAACTAGATATTCACATTGTTCCTGTGGGGCTCGATTACTCAAATTACATTAAAGTTAGAAGTAAGCTACTAATTAGGTTCGGGATACCAATTCCGGTTAAGCCATTGGTTAAAGCGTACAAAGAAAACCCAGCCAGAGCACACAATCTTTTAATAGAACTTGTGGAAAAGGGCTTGAGACCCGAAATGATTGATATTAAGGATGAAAAGTATTATAACGTTTATACTATAATCCTAAATATGTTTACCAAAACATATCTAAAACAGAATAGCATAAAGATTAAGCACAGCAACGAATTTACTGCCCAAAAACTTATTATCGATAAGCTAGATAAATTTAAACAGGATAAATTCGATGATTTTCTACTTCTTGCTGCTGATGCACTGGAGTATAACTTACTCCTAAACAGGAGAAAACTTGATGCAGAGTTTTACCCAATGAGCGCTGGAAAAAAATGGGCTTTCATCCCATTAACCATTCTTTTTGCTGCGCTATTACCCCTTCAGCTTTACTCGTTTATAAATAACTTACTTTCGTTTGCCTTACCCAACCTACTAAGCAAAAAGTTTAAGGACAAGCAGTTTATTAGCAGCGTAAGGTTTACCGTTGGGCTAGTAATTACGCCTATTCTGCATGCTATTCAAATTGCAATTTTTGCCCTTGTAACAAAAAGCTTAACGCTCACAATTGCCTACGCAGTTTCGCTGCCGCTATCGGTATACTTCTTTTTTGAGTACAAAAAATTTGCTAACACCATTTGGGCATGGGTTAAAGAGCTAAAGTTTAGCATTTTTAAGTCTAAAAGGTTAGTCCGGTTAAATGAGCTAAACCGAGACCTAGCTAAACAAATGTGGGGGGTAATTGGCTACACCGAGGAGGAAGAGTATATGAAAACTCCGCTCGAATAGGCTTACTGCTTTTTGTAGGCTTCAGCAACTATGGTGACCACGGGTGGGTCGCCATATGGTCTATGATGCTCAACCTTAATAATCAAAGCAATATCGGCATCCTTTTTCGCAGCTTGCCGTCTGACTAAAATTTCGGCACTCGACTCAAGCGTATATGGCTTAAAATAATGCTGGCGAGTGGTTGCTTCATGCTTTACCTCAATTTCACCAACCTTAACCATATCGGCTATATCATCGGCGTTTTTGGTTAGGACAACTTCGTTCCAATCTTTGGGTGCTTTTTCCTCAATCTCCTTTTTGGTTAAATCTTCCACAACTCCGTTCTGATAATGGATAGTTTTTACCAATCGCCTATCAATCCACTCCATATCCTTGCTGCCAGGCTTTGTGTAGAACACAAACTTCTCGGATACGCGCTTAACCTCACAAACAATATCCTTACCGCTCATAAGCAGTAACTTGTCGGACGTTGGGCTTTGCGCAGCTGATTTATTTGTCAGCATTTCTGAATACGCCGAAGCAGCAATCCATCTATTTGTTCTGTTCGCATCACCCTCAAACGCACTAGCAGCAAACGAAAAAATATTTCCGAGAATGACGAAAGCCAGTGTTAGAGCAAATAATAATCGTTGTTGCATTGTAAATCAATTTTTTGGGTGCACAAATATATGAAAGAAAAACAAAAAAACAAGAAATGCTACATCACCAAAAAACCAACCTTAGGGTATTAATTCTAATCGATTATCACCGTATTCCTGCCGTTGGTCAAATTGAGAGTCGATAAAAAAGCCGTAGTATGCAATACTAAACAGGTTGTTCCAATTCATTAACACAAATTTTAGAGGCAAACGTATTTCTTAAAACGCCTTTACAATATCCCTAACCTCATTCTTTGATGAAATTGTGGCTCCGCTAACTGCATCTACATTTTGTCCATAATTATAAACAGTTACTGCATCAATTCTTAACTTACTCAGCCATCGCATATTTGTAACCTGGGTCTGTGTGTCGAGGAATAATCGGTAATATTAACTCTGTAAACTGCTCCAACAGTTTCAGCAATATCACACATCTCCTAATGTTAACGATACACCCCAATAATATAGCAAGAATATGATTGACTTTTTTTAGAAAGAGGCATTGTTGTTATATCGAAAAATACTCCGTGTTAATTCTGATAACCATTAAAAGAGAGTTGATTTTAACATAATGTATTGTTTACTAGATATATTCGTGAGTTTTAACATGATTATTCAAAAATAAATTGCATGTTAGCGAACATTAACTAACTTTATACGTTAATAAGATTGATGAACAAAATATAAAATTGATATGAAAATAATTTCAGCAATAAAAATGATAGGATTTATTGGCACAATCCTTACGTCAGTACCGCTTTTTATCCTTTATATTTTTAGCATTGAGCCAAGTCATAAATTCATGATGCACATACACGTTTGGTTTGGTTTGCTTTTTATCGTTTTTGCAATCACTAACATGGCCATGAACAAACGCCAAGGTAAACAAAACATTTAATACTATGTCAACCATCCGACAGCAAGAAATAATAGAAACATCTTTGGAGCTAATTTCAACCTTAGGGATCCAGGGATTGACAATAAAAAATCTTTCGAAAAAGATAGGTATTACCGAACCTGCAATTTATAGGCATTACGATAATAAGATTAGTATTCTTATAGCAATACTAGAGTTCTTCAAAAGTAAAAGTGAATCAATGTTTGTTATTCAGGCTTATGATAGCGATACATCTATTCAACGCATTGAGAAGATATTTCAAGGGCATTTTAATGCTTTTGAGAAAGCGCCATCATTGGTTAGTGTGATTTTTTCCGAAGAGATATTCCGGAACGAGCCAGTTCTTCAAGAAAAAATTGCAGAAATAATGGATCGTAACAGTGGAGTAATTAAGGCCATTGTTGCCGAGGGGCAGGCAAAGGGAGAAATTAAACCCGAAATTGAATCAAAATATCTTACGCTAATAATAATTGGGGCACTTCGAATGATGGTGAAAAGATGGCAGATGGGGGATAAATCGTTTAACCATGGCGAGGAGGTTAACAAATTATTCAATACGATAAAAGCCCTAATTGAAGTAAAGTAGAGATAATCATATTAAACCTAAATATTTCAATGCTTATGAAAATTACCGATTGGACTAAACAAGAAATCAGAGAAACTGCCCATAAAGTAGATGTTCGTTTGCTTTATGAAACAGACGCTGCGCAGGTTATGCATATTAACCTTCAGCCAGGTGAAGAGCTAAAACCACACTTCACCCCTGTAGATGTTTTCTTTTTTGTAGTAGAAGGAAACCCTACAATTATGGTGGGAGATGTAAAAAAAGAAGTAGGAATAAATATGCTTGTCGAAAGCCCAAAAGATATTGTTCATTGTCTTTATAATTATAGCGATAAGCCAGCTAGAATATTGGTAGTAAAAACTCCTAAGCCAACTCAACAAGCTAGGCTTTTGTAATATTTTTCAAGAAACATATCGACTTGCATTCGATGTGTTTTTTTTGGATAAATTAAGTTAGTTAATATTAACAAACATAAAATTATGAATAATACAAAGAAGAATTATTTGATCGCCTCGTGGGCTGTTCTAATAATAGTAATGGCGTTAACAATCTACTTTATTGGTGCAATGAGCAAGAACGCACGAATGGAAACCAATCTCGATGAGTACATGCCAAAAACCCATCCTTCATTTATATACAGCGATCAGGCTGAGGAGTGGTTTAACATTAAGGATGGGATTTTAATTGCCATAGAAAATAAAAATGGCATATATAATACGCAGACTCTTGAAAAAATTAAGGCGATAAGCGAAGATCTGCAAGCGATGGACGAATTTGATGACTTTGATGTCATGTCGCTTTACACCGCCGATAACATTGTGGGCGATGAGTATGGAATGGATGTAAAAGCGTTTTACAAAAGGGCTCCAAAATCGGCTGAAAAACTCGATGAAATTCGGCAGAATGTTAAGACTAACGATATGGTTTACGGACGTTTGGTTTCTGCCGATGAAACTGTTGCCCTTATTGTTGCGGGTATGAATGGGGACTTTACCCAAGAGTTTCACCAAAAAATAACAGAATTTGCTAAGGGCTTTGAAAGCGAAAACGAAACCATTTACGTTGCCGGCCGACCAATTGTTGAAGGAACAATGGCTCTTTTAGGACCAGCCGATATGAAAAGAATGGTTCCCATTGTCCTTCTAGTAATTGGTGTTGTGCTATTTCTTCTACTCAGGAGCTATAGGGCAACCACAGCAACCTTGGTTAGTGTTTTTATCAGCTCAATTTGGGCATTTGGATTAATGTCTGTCCTTAATGTCCCCATTTACTCTGTTTCTACAATGATACCGGTTATGCTAATAGCCATTGGGGTGGCTTATGGAGTTTACTTTTATAATCATCTTGCCCAGTTCTATGAAAAACAACCCAAGGCAACTAGAAGTGCAGCAGTGATGTATGTAATTAAAGTCCTAATCACACCCCTTGCCATGGCAGCATTTACCACAATTATTGGGTTTATCTCCTTACTATCGTCACAAGTTTACCCCATAAAGTACTTTGGTATTTTCACTGCTGTAGGAATACTTGTAGCCTTTTTACTTGCCCTAACATTTTTACCCGCCATGGTAATAATTTTTGGTTACAAGCCTAAAATTAAAAAAGTTAAAAACACCTCATTACAAAAAAATGATACATGGGAAAACGTAACCAACTGGCTTCTGTTGCGCAAAAAGGCAATCTATATTTCAGTTGTTGTTGTGCTAATAATCTCCGGTATTGGGATTCAAAAGGTATGGATTAACTCAAGCTTCCTAAGCAATTTTGAGAAGAATAGCGATATAGTTCTCACCGATAAGTTTGTAAACAGCAAGTTTGGAGGTACATCTACTCTCAATGTAATTCTTGAAAGCGATGAACAAAGTGCATTCAAACAGCCCGCAAACTTGATTCTAATTGACCAGATGCAAGATGAGACAGAAGAACTTGCACTTGTGGGAAATTCATTTGCATTAACCGACTATATAAAGCGAATGAATAAGGTAATGAATGCCGATGAGGAAGAGTTCTATTCCATCCCCTCCGATAACGAGATGATAGCACAATATCTTCTTCTTTACGAAATGTCTGGAGACCCACAAAACTTAGAGAAGGTTACTAACTACGATTATAATCGTACCAATATCACTTTTCAGCTTAAAGGCGACGACTCTAAAACTATAAACGAAGCCCTTAGCGTAATTAAGCAGTTTGAGGATAGATTAAACGAAAAAGGAATCACAATTAACTACGCCGGATCGGGCTACAAAGCATTAGTTTTTACTGATCTTATTCTTGAAGGGCAGATTATGAGTATCGCCATTTCATTAGTACTCGTTTTAATTCTGCTTACCATAATGTTCCGAAGCTTTAAAGCTGGGCTAATTGGATCGATTCCAATTATTATTACAGCAACTTTCAGCTTTGGGGTTATGGGATTGCTTAATATCCCTCTTAGCACTACCACCGCATTGCTGTCGAGTATTGCCATTGGAATTGGAATTGACTATGCCATTCATTTCATGCAATACTATAAAGTAAACACTAAGGAGAGTGGAGACAAACTTAGTGGATTATACGCCACAATGAACCAAACTGGAAAAGCCATTCTATTTAATGCCATTGTGGTAATTGCTGGCTTTATGGTATTGCTATTCTCAGTATTCCCACCAAACAGGAAGTTAGGTGCTCTGGTTTCTATGAATATGTTCACCAGCTTAGTAGGAACCCTAACCATAATGATGGTTTTGGTGTACAGCTACAATGTGTTTATAAAAAAGAAGAAGCAGTAAATTATTTCAAATTAATTGCCTTATAAAGGGGAGGTTCCCATGAAAAAATTAAAAGTAAGAATGCTAATTATCGCTTTAGGGTTTAGCGTGTTAGCTATAAATGCTCCAGCTCAGCCTGTTGATTCTACTATAAATGAAAACAACTTCTTTCAATCTATTAGAGCGAATCAGGTCGACAGCTACATTACTTTTGGTCAGGGATTTGGAAACCTAGAACCATTAATTTTTGAAGGGTTAATCTCCCCCTACTTCCTGCTTCGAACCAGCAGAGATGCTCGTTGGGGAGCAACAGTATCTCCTACCATTATGTTACGAATGGAGGCAGAAGAATCGTTCCCAGTTCAGGCACCTAGTTATATGCCATACATCACATTCTATCATCAAATTAGTAGGACAAGTGAAAACGTAAAGTACTTGTTTTTAACACTAAAGCATCATTCAAACGGACAATACGAAAGTTTTTATTCCGATGACGGAAAAATTAATACTGTTTCAGGCGATTTTTCAACAAACTTTATCGAAGTTGGAGCCTTTTTCAATAAACCAGTGCTTCCGTTTAGCAATACAAGAGAGTACTTCAGAACATCGTTGGAATATCACGTAAACATTGCCCGAAGCGAAGAGCTAGAGGGAATCTACAGCTTTTTACGCTGGCACAATAGCATAAGAATTTTCAGATTCCCAATTCCAAAAGCAACTCTTAAATGGTTAGGTTATAGAGCCCAATCGGCTCAGGTGCAAACAAATATTCAAACCACTTGGATGTTTGGCGATGTAAATAATGCATCGTTTCCCGACCTTGAAGAAAGGTTTAACCTTTCGCTAACTATGTCGTACCGACCTAGAGTGCTATCAGATGTTGGACTATTTGTAAGGTTTTTCACCGGAAAGGATTATTACAACATGCAATTTATGCGCCGTCTTAATGTGCTAAGTTTTGGTATTCAGGCTTATACATTTAAGTAACATAAACTAAAATAAAAAGAACAAAACAATGAAAACAACAATGTTAACAATGCTTACACTGGCATTCTTGGTAACTGGTTTTTCAAATCAGTCCAATGCTCAATTAACTGGGCAGCAAATTATGGAAAAGGTTTATTACAATCCCTCGGGCGACGATACACAGGGCAAACTCTCAATGACTCTTACCAACAACAGAGGAGAAGAAAGAGTTAGAACCCTTAATCAATACATTAAGGATGATGGAAAAGTGGAAAAGAAAATAATGTACTTCCTCTCCCCCGCCGATGTTAGAAATACATCGTTTATGAACTGGAGTTATACCGATGGACGCGGCGACGACCAGTGGATTTATTTACCTGCATTGAAAAGAACGAGGCGGATTTCAAGTGATGGCAAAAGCGACTACTTTATGGGATCGGATTTTACCTATGACGACTTAGGCGATAGACATCCAAATCAGGACAGCCACAAGCTTTTGCGAGAAGAAACAATTGACGGCCAAGCCTGCTACGTTGTGGAAAGTACGCCAAAAGAGGATGATTACATGTACTCAAAAACTATTACCTGGGTTATGAAAGATAATTTCCTTGGATTAAAAAGAGAATTCTACGATGATAGAGATCGATTGCTTAAAGTTTTATCAATTAAAGATTTTAAAAAGATTGATGGATTCTGGACAATTCTCGAAACCGAGATGCACAATGTACAACGCGATCACAAAACAATCATGAAATTTACTGATGTTAAGAAGAATAAAGGCATACCCGAAAGCAGATTTACTGAACGCAGTATGACTTTAGGTGGGTAAATAATCATATTAACAGAAACAGAAAACTCATTAATAATGAAAATACAAACAATAATAGCAACACTGCTAGCCCTAATACTACTTACTCCAGCAATGGCTCAAGAGAATATAGATATTACAGGCTATGCAAGAAATTATACGGGAGTTCTGACTGGCGGAAACAATGATTTTTCGATAATCCAAAATACCTTCGACCTTAAGTTTGAAAAGAACTCTGATAAAATTTCGCTAAAGGTAAATCCATATCTGAACCACTATTTCGACCGCGATTTGGAACTAGGCCTACGAGAGGCATTTCTTGATATGCGATTCGATAAGTTTGATCTGAGAATTGGTAAACAGCAAATTATATATGGTAAAGCCGAGGGTGTTTTTATTACCGATGCTGTTTCTCCAAAAGATTTAAGAGAATTTCTTCTTCCCGATTTCAATGAGATCCGTATGGGGATTACTGCAGCCAAAGTCAACTACTACTTTGGAAATAGCACAATTGAAGCGGTATGGGCACCAATTTTCACACCTACACAAATGCCTGATGAGGGCTCAATTTGGCGTCCTTCAATGATATTTCCCATTACTCCAACCTACGATTACTCAACAGCCGAGATTGATCCACAGCTTGAAAATAGTGAGTTTTTCTTACGATTTTCGAGCATGGGATCTCGTGCCGATTTTGAAGTTGTTGGAGGATACTTTTGGGACGATGACCCTACTATGCACATCACCAAAGAGATTGATCCCGCAACAATGCAGCTTACCGGATTAACCGTTAGGCCAGAGCATCATAGATTAGCCATGGGAGGTGCAAGTTTTAGTACGCCCCTTGGCCCAACTTTGCTCAGAGGTGAGGGTGGATACTACTCAGGAAAATACTTCCAAACCGAAACGCCAACCATCTCCGATGCTACAATCAAAAGGGATTATTTACACTATATGGTTGGACTCGACTACACACTTGCGGGTGTTATGCTTTCGGGGCAATTTATTCAAGAGAATATCCTCGATTACGAGCAGGGCATTAGAAATGATGAGGTTGAAAGCACAATTACTTTTCTTGCCAAAAAAGATTTTCTAAGAGAAAAACTTTGGCTAGAGCTGTTCACATATATTGGCGTAAATAATGAAGATGCTCTAATTCGACCAAAAATTTCATACGCTTTTGCCGATGGGTTTGATGTTCAATTTGGTGCAAATATTTTTGTTGGTGATAAAGGCCGATTTGGACAGTACTATGCCAACGACATGATCTACACTAAAATAAAGTATAGTTTCTAGCGCCAATTAATAGCTTTTTATAATATTGCAAGACCAATAACATTTTGGTCTTGCAATATTTTTTTTGTTTACAAATAGGGTTCTTTATTGTATAAGGGTCTTACTAGTGAAAGGATTAGTTTACAAACCCCACAAAAAGATATCGCCATGAAAACACTAGTAAAAAAAATCAGAGAAATGGGCTTGGCACTTTTGCTCATGCTATTCGTAGCCCCTTCGTTTGCGCAGAATGGCAATGGATACATTACCGTTAATGGTAACCTAAAAGATGCAAAAACTAAAAACGACCTTTTTTTCGCCTACGTAACAATCCCCAGTTCGCACGTCGGAACAGTTACCAATAGCGAAGGAAACTTTACCCTTAAAATAAACCCCTTGCTAAATGCTAGTGAGGTTGAGTTCTCACACCTTGGTTACAAAACCAAACGAGTTTCCGTTGAAACCTTACTGCAGGGCAACACCGAAGTTTTGCTCGAACCCGCATCGGTTCCGCTCGATGAGGTTACAGTTAGGCCTGTTGATGTGAACAAGCTAGTTTCCGATGCAATTGCAAAAATACCCCACAACTACAGCGAAGCACCTAACATGCTCACTGGTTTCTACCGCGAAACTATTAAGCAACGACGCGACTACATTTCCATCTCCGAAGCCGTTTTAGACATATACAAAGCACCATACAAAAACATTAGCGGCATGGATAGGGTTAAGGTATTTAAGGGGCGCAAAAGCACAAACGTTAAAAAAGCCGATACCCTTGCCGTTAAGCTACAGGGTGGACCAAGCGTTTCGCTTCTTCTCGACATTGCCAAAAATCCCGACATCCTCTTCTTCGAAGACTTTACGGATTACTACCGCTTTACGCTTGAAGACATGGTTACTATAGATAATAAGATTAACTACGTGGTTGGTTTTGCCCAAAAGGAAGGCATTGAAGCGCCCCTGTACTATGGCAGGTTATACATCGATACAAAAAACCTTGCCATAACCAATGCACAGTTTAGCCTTAACTTAGAAAATAAGGACGAAGCCGCTAAGCTATTCGTTCTAAAAAAACCTCGGGGGGTTAAGTTTACTCCAACTAGCACATCGTACTATGTAAACTACACCGAGCACAACGGAAGGTACTACCTTAGCTACGTTCGAAATGAGCTGTCGTTCAAAGCCAATTGGAACAGGCGAATTTTTAACACCAGCTACACTGTTACTGCTGAAATGGCAGTTACTGACCGTGACCTGAACAATGCCACAAAGTTCCCATACAGAGAAACGTTTAAAACCAACGAAATTCTTTCGGAAACAGTTGCCGCATTTAACGACGACGATTTTTGGGGCGAGCACAACTACATTAAGCCCGAAGAGTCAATTGAAGAAGCAATTCTTAAGTATGGCAAACGCCTTAAAAGGTTGAACAACTAAACTTCTGTCCCTCGCCATACAAACATTTTAGGGTGTGGCGAGGGACCTTTTCTTTTCATATCTTTGGTGAAATTTAAATCGGCTAATGGGTAACTCAGTAAACATTTCGCATAAACGCATACAAAAAGGCGACGTTAAGGAATTCGAAAGGCTTTTCCGTGAGTTCTACTCGCCACTTTGCAGCTTTGCCTTTAAGTACACCCGCGATATGGACGAAGCCGAAGAAATTGTACAACAGCTGTTCTATACTTACTGGAAAAACAAGGAGAGTATCGAGGTAAAGGTATCCATTAAATCGTACCTATACCAAGCCACAAAAAACAAGTGCCTAAAGCTAATTGAGCATAACAAGGTAAAGGGAAAATACTCAAGTATGGTTTTAAGCCAAAAAACCGAAGATGATTACGATTCTCAAAGCAGTGTTGAAGAGGAGGAACTAAGCCAAATTATCGAAGAAACTATAGAAAGCCTACCCAGTAAATGCCGCGAGATATTTTTACTTAGCCGTTTTGATGGGCTAAAATATGCCGAGATAGCCAAAAAGCTATCCATATCAATTAAAACCGTTGAGGCAAATATGGGCAAAGCGCTAAAGCACATTAGGCTAAGCCTATCAAAATACGATCAGATTACATGCTAAGCCAACAACAATGAAACTAAACACAAACATACCCAAGCATACCGAACTAATAGCCAAATACATTTCCAATGAGATGAATGAATTGGAGCGAAATGAATTTGATACAATAGTAAACAGTAACCAAGAGAACAAAGAGCTAATTAACACAATGAAACGAGACTGGGAACAGGTTGGGCAAATACCACAGCACCAACCAAACGTTAACAAAGCATGGGATAGCCTTTTCGATAAGCTGCAAAGCGAAAACCTTATTAGCTCTAACCCACAAAAGCCCCGTTTTGTATGGGCAAAGGTTGCTGCAACAATCATTCTTCTATTAGGAATGGGTACATTTCTGCTTATCCCCTCTATACAATCGGCAAAAATTGTTGTCGAATCGTCGGGAACTGATGCTACTTTGGTGCACACGCTGCCCGACGGATCAGTTGTTTACCTTAGCCAAAATTCAAGCCTATCGTACAGCAAGCGTTTTGGCTCAAAAAACCGAAATCTTTCCCTTAAAGGCGAAGCCTTTTTCGATGTGACCCGAAACCAAGATCTCCCATTTATAATCGATGCCACCGGGGTTAACGTTCGGGTTTTGGGAACTTCGTTCTCTGTAAAATCCGCTTCGGTTGATGATGCCGAAGTAGTAGTTGAAACCGGAAAAGTTAGTGTTACACCCAAGCAAAAAATGCTAAACGAGGTAACTGCCGAAGCTGGCGAAAAGGTAACAATATCGGTCGCATCAATACAAAAAACCCTGTCATCGCCAACCGAAAAGCATTCAGAAAAAGCAAAGCGACTTCAATTTAAAGACGAGTCGTTGCAAGCCATTGTTAACGCAGTTAACAAAACCTACAATGCCAATATTATTATTAACCTAGCTACCGACAAGCAGCCAAGGCTAACGGTTACGTTCGAGAACAATTCGATACCACATATTGTTGAGGTTATTAGCAAAACCCTTAAGCTTGAGGCAGAATATATTGATAGCACCATTATCCTCTCTGAACCTAACAAATGATTAAGCCTAAACATAGCGCACTAATCAGAAGAATTGTAATTGCAATTGGGCTAACCTTTTGGTTAACCGCACTAGGCACCGCTACGTTTAGTCAGAATAACGAAAATATTTTACAGAAAAAGGTAACGCTTACCCCGCAGCGCACAACAGTTTTCGATGCGCTCAATCAGCTTTCCGACAGTACTGGTTACCTGTTTGCCTACGACAGCCAGGCAATTAATGGCGATAAAACGGTTAGACTTAACATTATCGATATACCTTTAAAAAAGGCCATTGAGCAAATCATTAACAATTCTGACTTGCTTATAAAGGTTGCTAACCAGCATATAATTATCTATAAGAACAAGGCAGATGGCGATACCCTTAAGCTAACCCCTTTGGCAAAAAAGCAAAAGCGCACGGTAAAAGGACGCGTTGTTGACAGTTCAACCAATAAACCGCTGCCTTTTGCCACAGTTGGTATCGCCAAAATTGGGCTAGGAAACGTAACGAACCTCGATGGTATATTCATACTTGCACTTCCACCCGACACAACCATTACCCACATATCCATTTCGCACATTGGCTATAAATCCGAAAGAATTCCGGTTAACATATTGCTCGACACAATTATTGATATACCACTTGAAATAAACTATATCTCAATACAAGAGGTGGTGATTCGCAACATTGAACCGCGCCATTTGGTTGGCGAAGCGGTGGATCGAATCAGGGTTAACCACAGTCAGCATCCTCTTTACCTCACTTCGTTTTACCGCGAAGGAGTGCTTATGAACAATAAATACCAGAATTACTCCGAAGCCATTTTTCAGATATACAAAACGCCTTACTCAAAATCGTTTGCAACCGATCAGGTTAAGCTGCTAAAATCGAGAAAAACCCAAAATGTTGATCGGGGCGATACCCTTAGCATAAAGCTCAGGGCTGGCGTAAACAGCTCGCTTGCTCTCGACATCGCCAGCAATCTTCCCTCCTTTCTCGACGAGGAAACGCGCAAAAATTATAATTTCTATAAAAGCGATATTGTTTCCATTGATAGCCTTACCGCTTACCAAGTGTACTTTACGCAAAACGAAAGTGTTACCGACCCGCTATTTACCGGTGTAATCTACATTGAAATGGAAAGCCTTGCCATTTTAGGTGCCGACTTCGAAATTACTCCCAAGTATATATCCAAAATCACCGGCGAATATCTGCATAAGGGTAACCGTCAGTTTAGGATTAAACCCGTGCAAATTAAATACTCTATTCGGTATAAAAACTACAAGGGAAAATACCACATATCGCACGTTCGAGGCGACCTAGAGTTTAAATACCGTAAGCGTCGAAACTTCTTTTACAACCCTTTTAACCTTTTCTTTGAGCTTATGATTAGCCAATCGACCGATGAACAGGTTGAACGATTCGGACGTAAAGAAATAGCCGCCACAAATAACGTTTTTTTCGATAATAGCTACGAATACGACGAGGCTTTTTGGAGCGACTTTAACTACATCTCACCCGAGCAAAGCGTATTTGATGCGCTAAACCAGATTAATGCAAAAATTGAGGAGATTACCCAAGGCAAATAGCCGCCAAAACTGCTGAGTACCAACTTTTAAATTTCATAAAATTAATCTCCCCTTTCACTTTCTGTTTCGAGGCAATCTCACTATATTTGCGGTTTATTTAGATTAATTCCATTTTGGTTGTTATTTATCTAACAAGCATGTAAACAATTACAAGTTTGATGCGTTGTTAAACCAAACAGAAGTTGATTTTTTTATTAATAATGTAATACTAATGGCCAACGATCAGGATAAAATTTTGGATGAAGTAACAAGCTCCGAGTATAAATACGGGTTTGTTACCAACATCGAAACCGAAACCATTCCAAAAGGGCTGAGCGAAGATGTAGTAAGGCTTATTTCCCAGAAAAAAAACGAACCCGAGTGGATGCTCGAGTTTCGTTTAAAAGCATTTGAGCATTGGCAAAAAATGGAGATGCCACAGTGGGCTCACCTAAACATTCCCGACATCGATCTTCAGGAAGTGATTTACTACGCTGCTCCAAAGCAAAAACCCACGCTTAATAGCCTCGACGAGGTTGACCCCGAGCTGCTCGATACCTTTAACAGGCTTGGAATCCCTCTTGAAGAGCAAAAAATGCTTACCGGAGTTGCTGTCGATGCAGTAATGGATAGCATCTCGGTTAAAACAACCTTCCGCGAAACCCTTGCCGAACAGGGCATAATATTCTGCTCCATGAGCGAGGCCATTCGCGAACATCCCGATTTGGTTAAAAAATACCTCGCATCGGTTGTGCCAGTTACCGATAACTATTTTGCTGCGCTTAACTCGGCCGTTTTTAGCGACGGTAGCTTCTGCTATATTCCTAAAGGCGTTAAATGCCCAATGGAACTTAGTACCTACTTCAGAATAAACGCAGCAAATACAGGCCAATTTGAACGTACGCTTATTGTTGCCGACGACGACAGCTACGTGTCGTACCTCGAAGGCTGTACCGCACCTCAGCGCGACGAAAACCAGCTGCATGCAGCTGTTGTTGAAATTGTTGCCATGAACAATGCCGAAGTAAAATACTCAACCGTTCAAAACTGGTACCCTGGCGATAAAAACGGCAAAGGCGGCATATACAACTTTGTTACAAAACGTGGTATTTGCAAAGGCGTTAACAGCAAAATATCGTGGACCCAGGTTGAAACTGGTTCGGCTATAACATGGAAGTACCCCAGCTGCATACTTATGGGCGATAACTCATACGGCGAATTTTACTCGGTTGCCGTTACAAACAACCACCAGCAAGCCGATACCGGGTCGAAAATGATTCACATTGGTAAAAACTCGCGGAGCCGCATAGTTTCAAAAGGCATTTCGGCTGGTGTTAGCAATAACAGCTACCGTGGCTTGGTAAAGGTTGTGAAAAACGCTGAAAATTCGCGCAACTTCTCGCAATGCGATTCGCTTTTGCTTGGCGACCAGTGCGGAGCCCACACATTTCCGTATATTGAGGTTGATAACCCATCGGCAATAGTTGAGCACGAAGCAACAACCTCAAAAATTGGAGAAGACCAGATTTTCTATTGCAACCAGCGAGGCATTTCAACCGAGGATGCTGTTGCGCTTATTATAAATGGCTACGCCAAGGAAGTGCTCAATAAGCTGCCAATGGAATTTGCAGTTGAAGCGCAAAAGCTGCTCCAGATTAGCCTTGAGGGCAGCGTAGGATAATTTAATCAAACTGAATATTCGTTGTAAACAAACATACTATGTTATCAATAAAAAACCTACATGCCAGCATTAATGGCAAAGAGATACTAAAGGGAATAAACCTCGAAATTAGGCCAGGCGAAATTCACGCCATTATGGGCCCAAACGGATCGGGCAAAAGTACGCTAAGCGCAGTGCTTGCTGGTCGCGAGCTATTTGAGGTAACTCAAGGCGAGGTAACCTTTAATGGGAAAGATATTTTTGACCTTTCGCCCGAAGAGCGCTCCCGCGAAGGCCTTTTCCTAAGCTTTCAATATCCAGTTGAAATACCAGGCGTAAGTATGGTTAACTTCATGAAAACTGCTCTTAACGAGCACCGGAAACACCAAGGATTGGAATCGCTTTCGGCGTCCGATTTTCTGAAGCTTATGCGTGAACGCAAAGAGCTAGTCGAAATCGACTCGGCGCTAACCAACCGAGCCGTTAACGAGGGTTTCTCGGGTGGAGAAAAGAAAAAGAACGAGATTTTTCAAATGGCCATGCTCGAACCAAAACTTGCAATACTCGACGAAACCGACTCAGGCCTCGATATTGATGCCTTGCGCATTGTAGCAAACGGCGTTAACAAGCTAAAAAGGCCCGACAACTCAACAATTGTTATTACACACTACCAAAGGCTATTGGAGTATATTGTTCCCGACTTTGTTCATATTCTTTTCGACGGACGAATTGTAAAAACCGGAGGAAAAGAGCTTGCACTTCAACTTGAAGACAAAGGGTACGATTGGATAAAGAATGGCGAAGAGTAATTGCTTAACTTTTAACACACAGCCACACTAGGTTGAGCCTATAAACTTTTGTCAGATAAATCCTAACTATTATCAACAAAAAGCCCAACCAGTAGTGCTGAAAAAGTAAATTGTATGAATGCAGCAAGCATAACCCCAAAGGACGAGTTCATCAACCTTTACATTGATAATCTCGACCTTATTACCGAAAACTCTGCCGATGCGCTCAATGCTCACAGGCAATCGGCACTCGAGAACTTTAAGCTAATTGGTTTTCCGAGCCAAAAAAGTGAAAAGTACAAGTACACAAAAGTCGAAAACCTTTTCCGTACCGATTTTGAGAAGTACTTTACACCTAAAAACATTACATTTAATGTTGATGATATTTTTCGATGTGATATTCCCTCGCTCGACACGCATTTGGCCCTCACGCTAAACGGCTTTTACCTGAACAATCCCAACAAGCTAATTTTGCTTGATCAGGGCGTAATTATTGGTAGCCTTGCCGAAGCAGCCAAAAAGTACCCAAATGTGGTTAGCAAGTACTATAACTCGCTTGCAGCTAACGACGATGATGGGCTAACCGCTCTTAACACCGCATTTGCACAGGACGGCGTTTTCGTTTACATTCCCAAAGGAGTTGTGCTCGAAAAACCCATTCAAATTATCAACCTGCTAATGAGCGATGAGAATCAACTTGTTCAGTATCGAAACCTAATTATTGCCGACGAAAATGCGCAAGCAAGTATTGTAATTTGCGATCACACGCTTTCGCCCGTGCAGTTCCTGTCAAACGTAGTTACCGAGGTTTTCTCAAACCAAAATGCGAATATCGATATCGTTTCAATGCAAAACCAGCACAACGATTCAACGCATTTCTCGCATGTGTACGGTAAGCAAGAGCGCAACTCGGTACTTAGCACAAACACCGTATCGCTACATGGTGGTGCAATTCGCAACAACATACACGTACTGTTAAATGATGAGGGCTGCGAAAATCACACCTACGGATTGGCACTGGTTGACCGTAACCAGCACATTGATATGCACTCGTTTATCGATCATGCTAAGCCCAATTGCACCAGCAACGAGCTATATAAGGCAATTCTCGACGATCAGGCAACTGGAGCCTTTAACGGACGAATACTGGTTCGTAAGGATGCTCAAAAAACGCAAGCTTTCCAAAGCAACAACAACCTATTGCTTACTGCTGATGCACGCATGAACACCAAACCTCAACTCGAAATTTATGCCGACGACGTAAAGTGCTCGCACGGAGCAACTGTAGGGCAACTCGATATGGAGGCCAAGTTTTACATGCAATCGCGCGGAATTGGAGAGCGTGAGGCTAAGCTGCTACTCATGTTTGGCTTTGCACACGATGTTATTGGTCACATAAAAATTGATCCGCTGCGTGAGCGAATTGACGAGCTAGTAAACAAGCGCCTTAGAGGCGACTTGTCGCGCTGCCATAATTGCCCAATGAACTGCTGTTAGAGGGGAAAGTTGTTGGTTGATAGTTGTTAGTTGATGGTTAATTGTTAATTGTTTTTTTTAGAATGGATTATAAGGAGTTAGATGTTTGGAAGGAATCGAAAGATTTGGTTAAAGAAATATACTTGTATACTGTCAATTTCCCAAGTTCAGAACAATATGGTTTAACAAACCAGATAAGAAGAGCAGCGATATCAGTTCCGTCAAATATTGCAGAAGGAGTTGGACGAAATCATTCCAAGGATACTCTCCGGTTCATTTATATAGCAAGAGGTTCATTGTATGAACTAGAAACACAGCTAATTATCGCAAATGAGATGTTCGAAATTAACGCAATTAATTTTGATAGTATTTTTCAAAAATTACAAAATGTAAAAATGCTCGTAAATGGCTTTATAAACTATTACAAGAAAAAGGTTTAAAGCATTTACTAGGAGCGAAGAGGCACCAAATATCAACGATAAACAAAACTCACCTTATGTCTATCAACGATCAACAATCAACGATCAACCTTACTAAAATAAGAGCCGACTTCCCAATACTTAGCCAACAGGTTCACGGAAAACCTTTGGTTTATTTTGATAATGGAGCCACAACCCAAAAGCCCA
>CAZGQZ010000025.1:19819-21800 GCA_964527985.1 uncultured Rikenellaceae bacterium
GGCGATGAGGTTATCGTATCGGAAATGGAACACCACTCCAACATTGTTCCATGGCAGCTGCTGTGCGAGCGAAAAAAAGCGAAGCTTAAAGTCTTGCCTTTCAACGATAGCGGTGATTTAGTAGTTGATAAACTCGATGAGCTGATTACCGACAAAACCCGCATAATTGCCGTTACCCACGTATCCAACTCGCTAGGCACGGTAACCCCTATAAAAGAAATTATTAAAAAAGCACACACCAAAGGCGTTAAGGTTCTTGTTGATGGGGCTCAAGGGGTTAAGCATGGTATACTTGATGTACAAGATTTGGATGCCGATTTCTACGCATTTTCGGGGCACAAAATTTACGGTCCTACTGGCATTGGCGTGCTTTACGGCAAGCAGGAACTACTTGAGCAGCTACCACCATGGCAGGGTGGCGGCGACATGATTGCAACCGTAACATTCGAAAAAACAACCTACAACGAGCTTCCCTTTAAGTTCGAAGCCGGAACGGCCAACTACATTGGCGCAGCAGCACTTGCTAAGGCATTGGAGTATTATAAATCAATAGGGATTGATGCCATTACCCAATACGAGGATGAACTCTTACAGTATGCAACCAAAGGTTTAATGGCCATTGATGGCGTTCGAATTATTGGCACTGCCAAGGAAAAAGCATCCATCATTTCGTTCCTCGTTGGCGATATTCACCCATACGACACGGGAATGATCCTTGATAAAATGGGTATTGCCGTTCGCACCGGAACACACTGCACCGAACCTGTAATGGCTCACTTCGGAATTGATGGTACCGTTCGTGCTTCACTCGCATTTTACAATACCAAAGAGGAGGTTGATAAGCTGATAGAGGGCGTTAAAAAGGTTAAGCAAATGTTTGGCTAATTAAACGCACACATTAAATTTGCTGTATTTTGCTTGGCATAATCTTTTGCATTTGCATTACCTTTGTATGCCAGCTAACATATAACTAAATGCGTATGACCATTAACCAAATTCAAGATCAGATAGTAGAGGAGTTCAGTATTTTCGACGATTGGATGGATCGATACCAGCAGCTAATTGACCTTGGCAACGAGCTTAAGCCTATTGACGAGCAAAAACGAACCGAGCAGCATCTCATAAAAGGTTGCCAAAGCAAGGTTTGGGTTAACGCCGAGCTAACCGATGGCAAAGTTTACTTCGAAGCCGACAGCGATGCAATTATTACGAAGGGAATAGTCGCGCTTCTTGTTCGAGTGCTAAACGGTCGGACTCCAAAGGAAATAATTGATGCCGACCTTTACTTTGTTGATAAAATTGGGCTTAAAGAGAACCTCTCGCCTACCCGATCAAACGGCCTTTTAGCCATGATGAAGCAAATGAAGCTATACGCAATAGCCTACCAAGCAAAGCTAAACGGGTAAACATTTGCAAGGGTTTATCGTTTATACATATGTGAATTAACAAGCCAAAAAACATGCAACGAGATATACTTTCCATCGAAGCAGACATACTAAAGGTTCTTAAAGATATTTACGATCCTGAAATACCTGTTAACATTTACGACCTGGGGCTTATTTACGAAGTTGATGTTGAAGACAATGGAAAAACAACGGTTAAAATGACCTTAACGGCGCCAAACTGCCCCATGGCCGATCAGCTACTGCAAGAGGTAAACGATAGAGTTGAAAAAGTGGACGGCGTTACCGAAGTTGTTCTAAACCTCACCTTCGACCCACCCTGGGATAAAAGCATGATGAGCGAAGAGGCCATGCTCGAACTTGGTTTCCTCTAATATTTCTTCTTTTTCGCATTTCCTAAAAAAAGTCATAGTTATTACACCCACGTTTGACCTACATTTGTGGCAAACTTATTCGAAATACTATGACCGCACGGAGTTTACTTCAAAACGCTAAAAGCTATTCCATTATAACAATCGGACTGGCCATTTTTGCTCTCGCATGGACAGCATTTCTTATCCCACATCGCATTACGGGTA
>CAZGQZ010000026.1:0-20682 GCA_964527985.1 uncultured Rikenellaceae bacterium
GGGATGTGGAATCTGAAGCGACTTGGGGCGAGGTATTTGCAGAGTTGCGTCAACGTTTAAGGTGAAAACGCGTAAGCGTTACAGGGCTATCCCTTGTCCTACTTTTTAGTAGTTCTTTAGGGTATCGGTGCCTTCGAGAGCCTCAGGCACCGAAAAACAGGCACCGAAAAACAGGCGCCGAAAATGTTGGTTGAGATTTCTGAGTTGGGTTTCAGTGGCTCTCTCGTTGGGTGTCTGAGGCTCTCTCGTTAGGTGCCTGAGGCTCTCGAAGGCACCATTCCTTTAAATAAGTGCACTAAAATCTTTTCTCAACAATTGCCCAATCAACAAGTTTCCAAAACCCTTCAAGGTAATCGGGGCGTTTGTTTTGGTAATCGAGGTAGTAGGCATGCTCCCATACATCGCAGGTAAGTATTGGTGTTTGCCCATTGCGAAGCGGGTTCCCAGCATTCGATTCTTGAACAATCTCAAGATGTCCGTAGGCATCTTTTACAAGCCATGCCCAACCCGAACCGAATAGGGTTGCAGCAGCTTTGGTAAATGCTTCTTTAAACTTGGCGAACGACCCAAAATCGCGTTCAATAGCTTCGGCAAGCTTTCCTGTAGGTTCGGCTTTTGGTTTTGCTGAAAAAGCCTCGAAGTAAAATGTGTGATTCCAAACCTGCGCGCCGTTGTTAAAAATGCCTCCCTCGGCCTCTTTAACTATCGTTTCCAAATCGGCATTCTCAAACCTGGTGCCTGGCACAAGGTTATTTAAGTTGTTTACATAGGCCTGATGATGTTTCCCGTAATGAAATTCCATGGTTTGTTTGCTAATTGTAGGGCTCAAATCATCGAGGTTGTAAGGTAGTTTTGGTAATTCAAATTTCATAGCATAGTTAGTTTGGTTGTAAACTCGTTTTGTTTAGCTAATATACGTTTTTGCTTAGCCAATTTCCAGTATTATGTGCATTAAAAGAATTGGGTTAATCATCATTTTATGTTTGCTTGTTGAAACAATAGAATTTCTTTAATGGACTGTTCAGGGTTGAGGAAATGGCACATCTTTTGATATTCAAGTTGTTGCCTTAATGTTTTTTGCATTTGCTTCAACTATCGTAATGTGAGTAACAAGCTGTTTTGAAGTATTTTTTGTTACTTTGTAGTGTAAAATTGTTTTAATGGCTTTTGACCATGGAACTAAATATCGACTTCTTCAAGATTAATCATAAACCCGTTTCTCCTCAGGAGGGGCGCGTGCTAATTGCACAACCAGGTTTAATGGATCAGTACTTTAAACGATCGGTAGTTCTTTTGGTTGAGCATAACCAAAACGGTACAATTGGTTTTGTTCTGAACAACATTGTTGATGTTAGCCTTAAAGATTTACTCCCCGATTTCCCTGAATTTCCTGCTATTATTTCTGTTGGTGGACCAGTTGAACCTAACAGCGTTCACTTTATACACACTTTGGGCGATATAATTCCGAATACCACAAAGGTGTCCGATGGTTTGTTTTGGGGTGGCGATTTTGAGGTGGTTAAAGCATTAATTGAGCAAGGTAAGCTAACTCCTAGGCAAATTAGATTTTTTGTTGGTTATTCGGGATGGGGCGAAAGCCAGCTAAAGGATGAGCTAAAGGAGGATAGCTGGGTTGTTTCTGAACTCGATTTGGTTCAGATAATGGCGAGCAATAGCGAATTGTGGAAGAGGGTAATTACCCAGCTAGGCCCAAAATATAAGCCGTGGACTATTTATCCTGAGAACCCATCGCTAAACTGATTTGGAAAGGTTAGTTTATTGAGCTCCTTGCTAAGTTTCTTGCTCACCGTTCCAAAATATCGCCTAGTTTTTATTCCCACTATCCACTGAATGCCCTTAACGGCATTAGTAAGAAAAAGTTCGTCCATGGTTAGTAGTGCCGATGGGTCAATGGGTTGGTTGTCAATTACCTTTAGTCCCAATGAAGGGGCTATGTTTATTACAATGCTTCGCATAACGCCTGCAACACAACCTTCGCTCAGGGGTGGAGTAATGAGGTTGTTGCCCTTAAGGGCAAACAGGTTCGACGAGGTAGCTTCCACCGCTCTGTTCTGATCGTTTATAAGTATGCAATCGTCGAGGCTATGTTGCTGCTTAAACCTGCCAGCCATAACGAAAAGCAATGCATTGCAACTTTTAATGGGCGATAAAAGGTTTATTGGTTTACGAATATCGGTGTAAAAATCAACCACAAGCCCTTTGCTGTTGTATTCATAGAAGTTCTGTTCCAGCTCTTGGGTTTGTATCGATATGCCTACGCTGTTGTTTTTTGGAGCGTAAAGCCCGCCACTGTTTCGGAAAACTGTGACCCGAACACGAGCACTATTGAAAATCCTATTCTTGTTAAGCGTACGTTGTATTTCGTTTGCCAGAAAACCGATGGTTAGGAATGGGGGAGGAGTCATCCCTAATATTTCCATGCTTTTAATCATCCTATTTAGGTGAAGCTGGAGGTGTTTTCCTTCGGTTCCGTAAGCATGTATCGATTCGAAAAAACCATCGCCATAGGCAAAGGCTCTGTTGTTCAGGCCTATTGCTGGGCTATCATCTCGAATAAAATCGCCGTTTAGCCAGATGTAATTTCTCTTATCTCGCATTGATATGCAAAATGTTATCTTGTACTTTTTTTATTAGAATAGGTTGAATGCTTCCGTGAGTAAGCTCCTTTGGCGTTTCGTTGCTTAGCATTACTTCTTCAATCTCCGATTCGGGTAAATTGCCCAATGTTTGAATTGTACAGTAAAAAAGCCTATTGTAGCTTAACTTATTGTTGGAATTAATGCTAAAGTCGTAAACAGGTTTAAGGCTATACTCCAATGCACCAGTTTCTTCCCATAGCTCTCGTTCGGCAGCTTGGTCTGGGCTTTCTCCCGGTTCAACATGGCCTCCGGGTATTTCCCATGTGGAGGCTTGCTTTTTACGAACCCAAACCAGCTTGTTTTTGTAATAGGCAACAATTACAACATAGTTGTACTTCTCTCGCTGGTTGCTTAATGGGTAATATTCAACAATAAATTTATTCATAGCTAAAGCCCTAGCTGATTGAGGAAAATGTTAAAAAGCTTTGGGTTGATGAGCAGCGGGTAAACAAAACCAAAAACGGCTCCCAAAAAGTGGGCGTCGTGGTTTATGTTGTCGGAGGATTTTCTGCTCATGTAGTGAGAGTAGATCAGGTAAGCAACGCCAAAAATAATGGCAGGCATGGGAATAATACCCATTATGTATAGCTTACTTAAAGGTTGAAAAAAAATACTGGTGAATACTATTGCCGAAACGGCACCCGATGCACCTACCGAGTTGTAGTAGTAGTTGTCTTTATGTTTTTTAAGCGTTGTAAGGCTCGATATTACAATTCCACCAAAGTAAAGGGTTAAAAAGTGAATGGTTGCGTTAGATATAATGTCCAATGTTTTTAGCTCGGCAAACATTTTTTCAACAGCAATGCCAAACGATAACAGCACAATCATGTTTACAAAAAGATGTATGTAGTCGGCATGAACAAATGCATGCGTAATTAATCTAAACCATTGTTTTTGATGGTAAGTTCGGTACGGATTAAACTGTAGCTTATCCATTAATGCCCTGTTGTTAAACGACATTATGGAAATTATTGCAGTAATAACAATTATGATTATGGTTATGGTCATTATAGCTCGATTTTAGTAATAGTGATGCTTGCCAATTGTTTGGCTTTTGGCTAGTGCATAATTTTAAATACCATCTCTTTCAGCAGTTCACCATGGTCGGTGCTCTCGTTGTTAACTCCCTTGGAGCGCATATCGTAATCTCTGAGCAGGCTAAAAATTTGCACACATTTTTTTGGCGAGTAGATACGTGCAGCCTTGGTATAGTCTGAAACAAAAAACGGATTAACTCCAAGTTTTACTGCAACGGCTCGTTCGCTTTTATCGGGTAAAAAGTGGTAGGTAAATACCTTGTTAAAAAATTGGTAGAGCGAAATGGTTGTTAGTACAAGAGGGTTTGCACTTGGATTTTTAGCAAAAAAATCAATAATTCGGTTAGCCTTTACAATATCTCTTTTGCCTATAGCATTATTCAGCTCAAACCGGTTAAAATCTTTGCTTATACCAATATTCTGCTCTATGTGCTCAGTTGTAATTTTTTTGGTGCCTGATGGGAGCGTAATAATAAGCTTATCGAGCTCGTTTACCACTTTGCTTAGGTCGTTGCCGAGGTAGTCCTTAAGCAGTTCGGCCGATTGGGGCGATATGCTTACTTCCGATTTTGCGAGGTAGCTGCCAATCCATGCGGGTATTTGGTTGTCGTACAATCTTTTCGATTCGAGAACAACGCCGCTTTTAGCGGCAAGGCTAAATAGCTTTTTAACCTTTTCGGTGGGCTTTGCCCCAGGGGCTAGCTTATGGCAAATAACCAGTATGGTCGATTTTTGAGGCGCTTTAACATATACCTCAAGATCTTCTAACTTTTTTACTTGCTGTGCCTCTTTTATGATAACAACTTGTTGGTTTGCCATCATTGGAAAGCGGCGTGAGGTTTCAATTATCGATTTTACGTCAATATCTTTGCCGTAAAGCACGGTTTGGTTAAACGCTTTTTCCGATTCGGACAGAATATTTTCGGCAATGTAATCAGAGATGAGATCGATGTAGTAGGACTCATCACCGGTTAGGATGTAAATAGGTTTGTAAATTTTCTTGCTAAGCTCGGCAATAAGCTCTTGGCTTTGCTCTGCTATAGTTTTGCGTTTAGCCATTTAAACAAACTTTAAAATCGTAGATGTTTTACTGATTTTCCGTTATCTCTAATCTCTTTTAACGATTCAATGCCAATTTTAATGTGATCCTCAATAAACATATTGGTTATTTTCTTGTCGCTTTCCGATGTTTTTACGCCCGATGAAATCATAGGTTGATCAGAAACGAGCAGTAGCGCTCCCGAAGGTATTTCGTTGGCAAAACCAACGGTAAAAACAGTGGCCGTTTCCATATCAACAGCCATGGCTCTTACCTCGCGAAGGTAGTTTTTAAACTTCTCATCGTATTCCCAAACCCTACGGTTAGTGGTGAGCACGGTTCCAGTCCAGTAGTCGCGGTTAAAGTTTCTTATTGTAGTTGAAACGGCTCGCTGCAAGTTAAATGCAGGTAGTGCAGGAACTTCGGGTGGCAAGTAATCGTTCGATGTTCCCTCGTGCCTAATGGCTGCAATGGGCAGGATAAGGTCGCCTAGTTCATTCTTCTTTTTTAGTCCACCGCATTTGCCAAGAAATAGCACGGCCTTGGGATCGATTGCACTGAGTAGATCCATTATTGTGGCAGCATTTGGGCTTCCCATGCTGAAGTCAATCATGGTTATCCCATCTGCAGTTGCGCAGGGCATATTTGCCATGGGATCAACAATTTGTGTGTTGTTGTATTCTGCAAAAAAATCGAGGTAGTTTCTAAAGTTCGTAAGAAGTATGTATGAGCCAAAATCTTCGAGTTTTTGTCCGGTGTACCTAACAAGCCAGTTTTTTACAATTTCTTCTTTCGTTTTCATATCGTACAGTATTAATTGCCGTATGGGTTTGAATGTATACGACTATGTGAATATCTGCAAAAATACAATTTTTTTCTGCCTCACCCACATAATCTCTTTAATCAAGTTTTGAACAACGGCGTTCTTTTGCAATCTTTGCTAAAAGTTTTGTGCAATGTACCAAGCCTTAAATCTTCCGCAATTCGAAATAAAAACTCGGCTACATCAAGGCCAGCAGCAAGTATTCGATATTATTAGGAAGAAATATGTTGCACTTACACCTGAGGAGTGGGTGCGTCAGCATTTTTTGAACTATCTGGCTGTTTATCGCGGTTATCCATTAGGGTTAATTAATGTTGAGTTTCCGGTTTTAGTAAGCGGGGTACAGCAACGAGCAGATATTATTGCTTATTCGCGAGATGGTTTGCCCTTGTTAGTGGTTGAGTGCAAGGCTCCAATGGTAAAGCTAAATTCCGATACTTTTTCGCAGGCCGCACGATACAACCTCACGCTAAAAGCCCAATACTTAGTGGTTACCAATGGAATTATGCATTATTGTAGCAAGGTTGATTTACAGCGAAGTAGGTTCGAGGCTTTGCCCGAAGTGCCCATGTTTCAGCAAATAGGTTAACTTCTGGCCAATGAGTGAACGGGGTTAATGAGCTGTAACATAATTTCATCAACCCAGCTGTTAGCGTATTTTAGCCATTCCTTTTTTGTTCCAACCTCAGTAAAACCCGCATTTTTGAAGAGTTGAAGGCTAACCGTATTATTTGATGCTATGTTGCAATATAGCTGGTGCAGCTGCAGGGTTTTAAAAGCGTATTGCGTTAAAAGTGTTAAAGCTTCGGTTGCGTAACCCTTTTGGCGGTGTTTCTTATTGGCAATTAAAATGCCAACACCTGCTCGGAGGTGAAAGGGGTCGAAGTCGAAAAGATCAACTAGCCCAACGGGGACAAGCATAAGCGAACTTTGGGTTTTGGCCTCAATAATAAGCCTTAGCTGCTTGGTTTCCCAAATATCGAGGTGGGCAGTTTCGAGATATTTTTTGAGGATGTGCTTGGAAAAAGGGGTTAGGGTGTTGCTTACCTTCCATATTTCCATGTTGTTTTCCCACGAGTAAAGCAGGTCGATATCCGATGGCTCAGGAGCCCTAAGCTTTATTTGGCTATTCTCAAGCGTGCATTCTGTCATTTTTTGCTGCTTCCTATTCGCTTTCAACTTTTGTTATCGATGCATCTGTAAAGCCAAGGGCTTTTACCCTTTCAAGTTCCTCAAGCGCTGCGTTTTTATCTGTGAACATTCCGTAAAGGTAGGAGTAACCGTTGTTAGTTTTTACCTCTTTTACTTCAAGTCCTTTAAAGTCGGATAGTGAACTTTTCGATTGTTTGCTAGGCATAATCTGAATGGTATACCTGCTGCCGTTGGTTGGATACTTATACTCGTCAATTGGCCTCGCTATAAGCTTGCCCAAATCGGTTATTCCAATTATAGTCGATTTTGGGAAACCATTGTCAATGGCATAGTTCAACAGCTCAAGTGCATGCGATTTATGCTCATATGCGCCAATTGTATGGGCCCACTGGTTGTTATTACCGGCTAATCGTTTTGTTTCTATTCCTGAGTGCTCTTTTATGCTATCGAGCCATTTGGGTTCTACAGTAGAGCTGATTGGTGCTAGCAGTATGGTGTAAAGCTGTTTGCGTGGTTTTAAATGCTCGGGTACGGCTATGTCGCTAGAAATAGAAATGCTTTTATCCGATTTAATTACTTTTACTGAGGCTCTTCGGTTAAGACATCTTCCTTCGGGGTTATCGCTACCATCGGGGTTGAAATTTGCTGCAATATTTTCGATGGCACCTGCACCACGTGCTGTAAATCGGGTTGAGTCAATGCCCTTTTTAGTAAGATAGCTAATTACAGCATCTGCCCTTTTGAGGGAAAGTTTAAAGTTGTAAGCTGCCGATCCTTTTATATCGGTATGACCGCAAACCTCAATGTTAATAGTAGGGTTTTCAACCAGTATGTCGTAGAGTTTTTCGAGTTCAAAAAGCGCTTCGCGCTTAAGCGCATACTCATTAAAGTCGAACAGAATACTGCTAATTGAATGGTATTCACCCGAGGTTACCTCTTTTGGAGTTAGGCTAATGCTAATGGGAAACTCAGGTTGCGAATATGTGTTTGGTATTACTGCTGAAACCGATTTTGTTGTGTAATCGTTACTTGTAGCAGTAATTTCATATGTTCCGGCAGGAACTGTTAGGGTAAACTTTCCGCTCCCTTCTTCAGCGTATAGCTGGGTAACTTTTTTTTTTTGTGATGAGTCGGTAATTTCTATTTCAATGTAGTTTGGTGTTATCTCTGAATTGTCTTCAAGCGATACTGTTCCGGCTAGCAAAACCTCAACTATTTCAGGGGCGGTTGATATTGATATTTTTTTTACCTGTCTAACGTTAGGTTTATCTTTTTCAACCTTCGATACAAATGCCTCGGTTTTGCTAAGAGGGAAATAGGTCATATCGTCGTCGGTAGTGTTTATAGGGCAGCCAATGTTTGTTGGTGCCGACCACTGTCCGTTCTCAACTCGCTCAGAATAGAATATATCATATCCGCCAATACTGTTATGACCTTGCGAAATAAAGAAGAGCGTCTTTCCATCGGGGGTAAGGTAAGGTGCCTCCTCATTGTATGGCGTATTAATTGACTCCCCAATATTTATTGCTTCGCCCCAGCTGCCGTCGGGGTTTTGGTTGCAGTAGTATAAGTCAAGGCCACCCTCTCCGCCTTTTCTGTTCGATGAGAAGAATAGGGTTTTTCCATCGGGAGAAACTGATGCAAAGGTTTCCCAGTTTCGAGTGTTAATTGGTTTGCCCATTTTCTGAACTTGTCCCCATTTGTCGTTTGCTTTTTCGGCGTAGTATAGGTTTCCTGTACCTCTGTCGTTTTTAAAAAGAAATATTTTAGTTCCATCGTTGTTAATTGAGGTGGAGTAAACATTCCCTTCAACAGCCAAATCGAGCGTTATGTTTTGTGGTGTACCCCATTGTCCAGAGGTTTCTTTCTTGCTTATATATATTGCATCGTAAAATTTTTCCTGAACTGTAAATACCATATACTTTCCGTTTGCCGATACTGCTGGTGTAAGGATATAGGTTTCGTTATCGAACAAAGGAATAATTTCTTCGGTTACCGTTAGCTTTTCGGTTTTCATCTTTTTTGCTCGCCTGCACGACTCAATCTGTTGGGTAACGTACTCTAGGTCAAAGTACTCACGTGGGCTAATGCCCTCCTTGAATTTTTTGTAAACGGTTATGGCTTCGTCTAGGTTTCCTTGAATTCGATTTGCTTCCCCTAGGTAAAATAGCACGTTTTGGGGTGCTCCCTCTTCGCGGTATGAGCCTTCCTGATAGTTAGGATTTATATGAGCCGAAGCCATTTCGAGAAAAGAAATTGACTTGTGCTTAAGTCCAGGAATGTTTAGGTAGCATCGGCCAATGCGATAGTAAATGTTAGCATTAGTAGGTGCTTTGTCGAGTGCCTTAAGGTAAAGAGGCAGTGCTTCCTGAAAATCGTTAAACAGGAAGTAGTATTCGGCATCGGTGAAAAGGGTTTTAAAATCGGGCTCGGTATTTTGCGCAGGTAATAAGCTACCTGTTGAAGTGACAAGCGCCAGCGCAAATGCAAACCACAAGCATATTCGTCTTAATTCTTTGGGCGGTTTCAGTCTCATAGGACAAACGGTATAGGTTAAAATGCTTTAGGGTTTGGTGGTTTAAGCTATTGTTTTGTTACGCATTGCAACTAAAGCTGCAAAAACAAAAATATGATATTTTTTTATGTTTTGCATAAAAAAGAGCCACTACTTTTCCACTTATAGATTACAGATTGTTAACAGCTTTTGGTTTTGTTCGTATAGCTAAGCATGGCATGCGTTTAATAACAGCAAACACAGCTGAAAATGGCCGTGCTTTGCTGCTTATACTTTTGTGCTTACTCTTTCTTCTTCTTTTTCGATTTACGGAGGGCAAACAGCAGTATTACCAATCCGGCAAATGCTACAAATGAAATGAGAAGTATGCCAAAAACAGGTGCGTGTTTGTGGGTAAGCGTTTCGCGTATTTCATCCTTATGCTCTTTCGATAGGGAATTAAAGCTGTTTATGCTCTCTTCGGCAATTAGCATAAGAAACTCATTAATATAAGGTTTGAAAGCGGCACTTTTTTCGTTCATCAAATAGGCTAGTAAAGTGCTAAATGATGAGATTTCGGGTTGAGTGAGTATAGCATCATCGAGGAGAAGCGCAAGGCCTGAACTTGCTTTACGCTTAATTTTTTGAAGCCTAAAAAAGAATTCTTCATCAAGAGTTTTTTGCGCAATTTGCCTCGATTGCCTTGTTTTTCCCTCCGAGCTTTTAGCCGTGATAATGTCCATGAGGCTTGCAAAAACTTTACTTAGCTCAGCTGATTGGTTAGTTGAATCGGCATAAGCCGTAAGGCTTTTAATCCTTATCTTTAGCACATCGGAGGGCAAGTCCCAGTTTTGGTTTAGCATTGCAATTAGCTCGCTGCTTAGCTTGTCGTTAGCAAGTGCCGATAAAATATCGAACAGCTCGGATTGGGTTTTGAGGGACAACGAATCGTTATTTGTCAGTATCTCGGCAACTTGAGCTATCGAATCGCCTTTTTCAGTAATCTCATCCTTTGCTTCTATGTTGTTATTTTGATAGCGATTAAGCGTAGCAAATAAGCTGTCGGAATTTGCTTGCTGTGTTGCTGTTGAATCGTTTTGCGCAATTAGCTCATCTTTTACTATACTACTGGGTAATAGTGTAATTGGTTCAGGCTGATCGTCGGCTGTTAGCCTTTCGGTTTTCCTTGTTGCAAAAAGTTCCTGTGCTATCGATTGGTCCTTCAGGTCGTAGGGTTTGCCTTCAAAGAAAAGGGTGTATCGGCTATCGCTAGCAATGTAGTTAAGGTGCTCGGGGCGAGTTGGGTCGAGCAGTGCTGTTCCCGAGAGGTTAACCGTATCAACAATAAGCGTTTTTGGGGGTAAACTCGCTTTGCGCGCGTAGTAATCGCTCGACGAAACAATGCTTCGCTTGTATCGAGGCAGGAATATTTCAATTTGTACAATGTCCGTTTCGCCATATCCTTTTGGGTCGAATGCTGCCATATAGCCCATGGCGCCTTCGTCGATAGGTTGGTAGAAAACCTCGTCGTCGGTTGTGTTTATTGGGTATCCTATGTTTATTGGGCTCGACCATTTCTTATCGCTTTGCAGCTGCGAGAAGTAGATGTCATAACCTCCTACACCTTTGTGCCCGTCCGAGGCAAAGAAAAGGGTTTTTTCGTCGTTTGTAATAAATGGTGTATTCTCGTCGAATTGGGTGTTAACACTTTTCCCTAGGTTTATTGCTGAACCCCAGTTGCCATTGGCATCGCGCTGCGAGTAGTAAATGTCTAGTCCACCAAAACCACCTTCTCGGTTGCTAGCAAAATAGAGCGTGGAGCCATCTGCCGAAATGCTTGCGTGGGTTTCGTAGGCTTCGGTGTTTATGTTTTCGTTTAGCTTTTTCATTGGGCTCCATTTCCCATCGGTAAAGTTTGAAACGTAGATGTTACCATCGTGATTATCATCTTTAAAGAGATATATCTCGGTGCCATCGTAGTTTAGCGAAAGGGTTGAGCAAACACCATCTACAACTAGGTCGAGGGTGATATTAGCTGGGCGACCCCATTTCCCATTGGTTTTACGGGATACGTTAATCGATTGGTAGAATCTTTCCTTGGTGGTAAATGCAAAAGTTTTTCCGTCGCCTGAAATTACGGGGTTAAAGTTTGGAAACCGATTGTTGATAACCTCGCCTAAGTTGCTTTGTAGATAGTTTACGGGGTAGTTTTTTATGGTACGCGCCTGTTCAAGTCCGTTAAACTGATGTGTTAAATACTCCATGTCGTACTTGCGCTCATTTTTAATGCTATTTCTAAACGTGTTATAAGTGCGTTCAGCATCGTTTAGCCTATTGGCTATAAAGTAGGCATTTCCGAGGTAGAAGTATGCGTCGATAGGGGCTTGGGTTTCTTTAATTGAACTTTCGTTGTAACGGTGCGATACGTTTTGCACTGCACGCTCGAGGTAGGGAATGGCTTTTTCTTTTTTGCCAGCAATATTTAAATAGCAAATTCCAATGCGGTAATCGATGTTTTGGTTATTGGGGAAGCTCTCGTAAATGTCAAGGTAAAGAGCAAGCGCTTCTTCGTAATCCTCGAAATAGAAGTAAGCATTTGCATCTCTGAAGAGGTTGTTAATATCTTGCTGCGTTTGGCCAAAGCTGGCAATGCATAGCTGGGTTGATATGAATAGGGTAAGTATGTAACGAAGTTTCATGATTATATGCTACATTAATTGAAAAACTTTACCAAATATACTTAAAAATGTTGTATTGTAGCGTAATTGTTAGCAACATGTAGGGCAAAAGGTATATGCTAAAACAGGTGGCTTGTGTAATGCTCTTAACTTGGCTAAGGGAAGATTAGTGGAATAGGTTTTTGGCTAGAGGATTTTAATGCACCAAGTTTTTCAGCTGATTCTAAAGCGTTTTCTTGTGTTTTGTCGTTTTGGCTAGAGCCGTTAGGTATGTTTTCGAACTCAACAAGATATATGTCGTTATCGCCAAAACTTTGGGGTAGTAAACGTGATATGTAGCCCTTTGTTCCATCGCCAATGGGGTAAAAGAAAACATCATCGTCGGTTGTGTTAAGCGGATAGCCCATGTTGGTGGGTTTTGACCATTTGCCATTTCTTCTCTCCGATACAAAGATGTCGAAGCCACCCATTGTTTGGTGTCCAACTGAGGAGAAAAAAAGTTTTTTCCCATCGTGCGAAAGGGTAGGGGCTATATCGTCGAAAGGAGAATTTACCGATGAGCCTAAGTTTACCCCCTCGGACCAGCCCTCGGCGTTTTTAACCGATATGTATATATCGAACCCTCCCATCCCTCCTGGTCGGTTGCTGGAGTAGTATAGCGTATCGCCAGTTGGGCTAAAAGCGGCATAGTTTTCCCAGCTGCGGGTGTTAATCTCTTTTGGCAGTTTAGTAAGTATGCCCCATGTATTGCTTGCCGGATCGAGCGTGCTGGTGTAGAGGTTGTAAATGTCGTTGTCGTTACGAGCAAGAAGGAGTGTTGTTCCGTCGGCTGAGAGGCCCACGGTAGCAATTGCTCCATCGGCAAACATTTGGCTGTTTATGTTTATGGGGTGTGTCCATACGTTTGCTCGCTTAGTGCTAATTAGTATTGCGTTGTAAAATTGTTGTGCCGAGGTGTAAACCATTGTTTGGTTGTCGGATGATACAACAGGGTTTATCTCGGCAAAGCGAGTGTTTACAGTTTTGCCTGCTGAGGTAAATTTAATGCTTACAGGTTTTTCTATTAGCTCTTTTGCGTATGCAATTGCTTTTAGCTCAAGGTTTAGTAGCTGCTTTTCCTCTTTGTTTTCATCAAAAAGCAAACCTTGATATTTCTCGAATGCTTCTTTTGCTTTATCAAACTCGTTGGCAATGCGAAGTGCCCTGCCATAGTGAAGGTAAACTTCTCGTGGGGCTTGGGTTTCGGTAAAGTAGCCCTCTTTGTACGAATTGGTTATACTGTGCTTTGCTTGCTCAAAAAACTTAAGAGATTTGTTTTTCTCGTTGGGTATGTTAAGGTAGCAAAGACCAATACGGTATGCAACGTTGGCATTATCGGGGAAAGCACCATGTAGTTCCAGGTAAAGCGGGAGAGCATCCTTGTAATCCTCGTAGAGTAGGTAGTACTCAGCATCAACAAAAATCCTACGGAAGTATGATGTCCGTTGAGAAAACGATGTTGTTAGGATGCAAGAAAATATTATGGTGTAAAGAATTTTCTTCATTAAAATCCTGCTAAGGTTTGCCTAAAAACTTGTACTAGCCATTGTAAAGATTATTACTAAAATACAAATTTTAAGTCAAAGTAAAGAATTTTAATGCTTTCCACAAAAAAACTTATAAAAAAAGCAGAGTTATCAACAGCGAATCTTAGTAATCCTCTAATTTTTCCTTTACTGCTTTAAGAAACATCCCGCCCATTGCACCATCAACTACTCGATGGTCGTAGGAGAGAGATAGAACTGCCATTTGGCGAATGCCAATGGTGTCGCCGTTTTCCGACTCAATAACCACTACCCGCTTTTTAATGGCTCCAATGGCTAGTATGGCCACTTGCGGTTGGTTAATTATTGGCGTTCCACTGAGGGTGTCGAACATTCCAAGGTTAGTTATGGTAAATGTGCCTCCTTGTATTTCGTTAGGCTGAAGTTTGTTCTCGCGTGCTCGGTGCGCCAAATCGTTAACCTTTTCGGCCAAGCCCGATAGGTTTAGCTTATCGGCATTGGCAATAACCGGAACAATTAGGTTGCCATTGGGCAATGCGGTTGCCAGTCCAATGTTGATGTTTTTTCGGATAAGTATTTTGTCGTTATCAACCGAAGCGTTTATGGTAGGGAACTCTTTTAGCGCCTTAACGGTTGCTTCAACAAAAAGCGGGGTAAGCGTTAGCTTGTGTCCCTCACGTTTTTGGAATGCTTCCTTTTCCTTGTTTCGCCAGCTTACAAGGTTTGTAACATCAACCTCAATAAACGATGTTACATGCGCCGATGTTTGCTTCGACATAACCATGTGCTCGGCAATTAGCTTACGCATACGATCCATGTGAACAACCTCTACATCGCCCGATGTTTTAGTGTCGTTATTTACTTGAACTGCCTTTGGCTTTTCGGTAATAGAGTTTCGCTTATCGATGTAGGCCAGTATATCATCGCGAGTAATGCGTCCACCTAAACCGCTTCCTTTAAGGTTGGCAATCTCATCATCGGATATACCTTCCTTTTTAGTAATGCTTCTAACTAGAGGGCTTAAATGTAAAGTGGATTTTGCTTCATTAGTATTGCCCTCTTCATGCTCATTTATCTTTTTTATTTTTGGTTCTTTGCTTGGCTCTTCTTCTTTTGGTGGTATTTGGCTAGTGCTTTTCGTTTCGCTTGTTTGCTCATCTTTTGCTTCTGTTTCAATAACTGCAATTACCTGTCCTACCTGTGGTGTGTCACCCTCGGCAAATAGAAGTTCTTTTATTTTTCCGGATGTAGGCGAGGGGATTTCTGAATCGACCTTGTCGGTTGCAATTTCAACAATCGATTGGTCTTCGGAAACCTCGTCACCCGGTGAAACTAGCCAGCGCGTAATTGTTGCTTCAATAATGCCTTCGCCCATGGCCGGAAGTTGAATTTCTATATTGCTCATTTTTCGTGTTTGTTTGTACGTTTAACAGTTAAATCGTTATAGTTAACACATAAAAATGCCAAATGTTGACTATTGGCTAAAACCAATCAAACTATTCGGGAGTTTTGCCAAAATTACCATCAAAAATGGTTTTCAGGTGTTGGCTAATGCTTGCTGCATGTTTTGATGATACTGAGTGAAAATGTACGCTGTAGGTATTTGTCTGGTCGGTTTGTTCAACTACCCTAATGGTTGGTAGCTGTTTAATTGTTGACCATGGGGTTAGTAATACTTCTTTTATAATTTGCTCTTTTGCTTTTTGAATGGGTATGCTTGCATTTGCCTTTACCAGCGTTTCGTGGCCTCTGAGGCTATCTTCCATGTTTTGCAAATGGATTGAGTGAGATGCCATTTGCGAGTAGGGAATTTTAACAATATCGCCGCTGTCCATTTCAAGTTCAAGCGAGCGATACCCCAGTTTTTTTAGGGTTCCCTCGCAGCTTTGGGTTGTAATGCGCTGGTTTATCTCAAACGGGAATTCAGCCTTTAGGATAATCCCTGCGATAAAGTCGCGAAAAAAATACCAGCTAATAATAATGAGAAAGATAATGAGTATTGAAGCAACGGTAAGGGTGAAGTATTCCGAATCGCCAAAAGCATGGTTAACCAGCCAAAGAAGATACCCAGCCCAAATGGCAAGTTCCAAAATTGGAAACCCTCTCATAATTAGCTTATGGTACTTTTTATTTGCGTTGGCCTTTTTGGTTAGTCGCCATGCTAACCTAAGTAGAATAAAAATGCCAATTGCATACGCCAAATAGTATAGTGTTCTTATCATAGTGTGTTTCCTAGAGATTTTTTGTTCAATTAATTTTTAGCATAGTCCTTTCTCACGCATTTTGCTAAGCAAAAATGGTTCGAGCATCGCATTAAGGGCAAATACATTCGGGAACCGTTCTTCAACAAGCCCCGAGCGAAGCATCTCAATGAGGAGTAATCTGGTTTCATGTTCCGTTTGCCTTAGCACTACCGATAACCGATGGGGTGAGCAACGGCGGAGCAGTGAAATTTGAAGAATAACCATCCAAAGGTCATCGCTAATACCATTAAGGTGGGTTAGATTGGGTATGTTGGGCGGATTAATGTGGATTGTTTTACCAACTAACTTTGAAATGTTTGCCAACCAGCTGTTCATTGTATATCCCGGGTTTCCGTTGCTTAGGTTGAAATAGCGGTTAAAAAGCTTGGCGTAGCTCCATTCGCTAAGCGAGTCCTCCGATTTACTATTAAGCATAAATTTTAGTCCACCCGTTTTATGCCGGAGCGTAACGAGCTCTTTTAGCTCTTTGGCATCAAAAGGTTCGCAGCTAATATGCCCCATGGCGTAAGCATCAATATTAATTACTTTGTTGATGAGCTGGTAGACAATGGTGCCTGAGTTTATTATGAAAAGTATTTTTTTTCCATGCTTTTCAATAAGAGCTAAAATGTGCTTAACCACATCGAATCCGTTTTCGTGTCTTGCCCACCAGAGTTCAAGATCGTTAATTAGTATTACCCTTTTTTGGGGCGACGATGATAGGAAGTAGTATGGATCAATAGCAACGTTAAGGGCATTACTAAGCGATTTGGTAAATTCATCGACATTTGTTGATCCTCCTTTGGGCGCCCTAATAATATGAAGGCTGTAGCTTGGCAGCAGTGTTTTTGCAATGTACTTTGATAGCGTTGTTTTGCCCGAGTTTCTGTCGCCGCTAATAATTAAAGCGCCGCTAAACCCGCTTTTAAACCTTTCAATTATCCGTTGTGCCTCTTGCTGCTCTTTGGGCCGTTCAATCCAAAGGTCCTTGCTCAGTGTAGTACTGCCCGAAAACAAGCTAACATAGTAAAACGGAATTTTACGACCCGAATGCTCGTAAGGCGAGAGCTTTACAATCATCTCCTGAATTGACTGGTTGCTTACCTTAAACTCCGATTCGAAAGAGGTAAGCTTATTGGCAAGCATAATTCCCTCGCTTTGCGAGTAAACAACATTTACAAACTGTTTGTTAAAGAAATTACCAACTTTTGCTATGGTTTTTTTAGCAAATGAGGGTTGCTTGGCTTTCCCTGTTTTTTTGCTCTTCTTAACGTCGTGTTGTTTGCTGTAAACCATTTGGTGAAGCGGTTCCAGAGCATGCTTTAGGTATGAGTATAGCTGGGTTTCAAATTTCTCTAATAGCCCTTTTACGTGCAGTTGCTCGGTTTCAATTGCCTTTTTAAACTCATTTACCAGCTGCGTTCTGTTGTCGTTTTCGGGTGTGCTTGCTTTGCCATCGTCAGAAGCCATGCTATTTTCAATGTTGAACAGGGTTAGCCTAAGCTTGTCAGTTAGCATTGTTGATAGCTCTTTGAATGAGTTGGAAAGGGCATCCATTTCGGTTCGGGCATTGCTTATTAGCTCGGTACCAACGTAGAGTTTAGCCTTTTGGCGTAGCTCAATTTCGCGAGTTTCGCTGGGTGGAAATTTACCCGAATCGATTAGTGCAAAAAAGTTATCGTCGTTTACCGTAATTGTTTCGGGCAGCTCATCAATAATGCTGTTTATGTCCTTAAATAGGGCCTCAAAGCGTTCTTGTACTTCTGTCTTTTTTAAATCGGCTATTTTTTGGCTTATTGCATCCACTTCGGGAGGCTCATTCGCCGAGACTAACTCGGCAAATACTGCCGAAAGCTCTTTGTTGGCCTCGGTTAGTTTACTGTTTGCCCATCGGTTAAGCTCATCGGCTTGTTTTGTTAGCTTTATTCTAAACCTATGGTTTAGCGATATGAGGATAAACTCAAGTAGGTTTTTGTTTGTGTATAGATATATGTTATCGCTGTATACCTTTGGTAGCTCTTCAATACTTGCAATTGAGATTGTTCTCTTTTTCGCAATTTTTCTGTAAGGTGAAATGAGGTACTTTGTTTCGGGCTTTCCAATGGCAAAGCTAAAACGCTGGATGTTTCTTTCCAAATCGGCGGTTAACGCATTCGCAATTCTGCTAAATACTGTTTCTAGCTCTGCTTTTGCTTCGGTAAATGATTCGTTTGTATTTCTTTTAAGCTCATTTAGTTTATCAGGGGTTAAGGTTTCATTATCAACGCTTTTTGCAAGCTCAATTAAGCACTTCCTGAGGTTGCTAATGTGCCTAAAGGTTGCTAAGCCAAGCTGTTCGTAGTAATCGTTAAGCGCTTCGAGCCTGTTTTGATTTAAAAAGATTTCGGCAGAATTCTTAATGTCAACTTTATGCGAAATTGGCCATCCAAGCAACGACCCCTTGAGTTTGCTCCGTGTTTTAAATAGGCGAATGGAGAATGAATCGTTTTTGCGAGCTTTAAATTCGTTTCGGTACAGGTTTACGGTAAGCTTATTTGGCAGAGATTGTATGTTTTTCTCAACATGCTCAATGTACACTTTTAGCGATTCGTTAAGGCTATTGCTTGTTTCAGGAAGGGTTTCATCTCTAAATTTCGATACTTTAGCCTTGGTCTGAAATGTGAAGTCGGAAATTACTTTCGAAATACTTGAGCTTTTACCTTGCTTATCGCCAATTTGTTCAAGCGATGAAAATAGCTTTGCAACTATCGCCATTAGCTCATCGGTATATGCTGAAAGCTGTTGAAGGGTATTGCTTATGGAATTTTTGTTGAGGTTATTTATTAGCTCTTCCTGTTTTTTTGAGGTATTTCTAACAACTTCGGCTAGAATTTCTTTTTCGGGCAGCTTAATTGTCTCTTCAAGTGGAGTGGTAATCTGTACTTCGTTACTTTGTTTAAGCTTTTCGGGCTGGGTGTTGGCGTTAACCAATTCAAAACCACTGCTTGCTTCAATTAGTAAGGTTGAAAAGGGTAGGTCGGTAACCTCTTCGATACTGTTTTCGTGCTGAGGGTTACTGTTGGCAGTAAATAGCGAGAGTTCGAGCAACGCTAAGCTGGCATTGGCCGATTCGCTTTTTATAATGTCGAGTTCAGCAATTCTTTCAGTTGCATTATTAATTACCTTAACAGATACCATAAGCCTTGCATTATCGGCGGCTTGGTTAAGCAGAGAGTATATTGTATCGGTTTTTGATGTATTATAGTTTACTACAAAAATGCGAACTTGCGCATCGCGCCAATAGCTATCTGTTGAAATGTACTTCAGAAGAGATAGCCCAAAGTTAAAGTTTCGGCTGTTGCCATTCCACCATAGGTCAATAGTTTTTGGTGTAAGCGATGTTAACCGCTCAACATGGTTGTATAGGAGGATGTTATGATCAGCAGATCGAATTGTTCCGAGTGTTTTGTTAAGCGAACTTATCTTTTTGCCATTTTTAGGTAAGCCTAGTAGTACGGTATTGGGTTCAAATCCAGAGAAACCGTACACTCGTGTAATCATTTCAATTCCTTCGTAAATGTTATTGCAAATATGTTTTCGGGTTATTATTTTTTTCCCATGCCCATCGATTTCAATTGAGGGTTTTGCTGGTTTTTCGAATAGATTGTCATCGTCCCTTTTTTCAACAAGATCAAAATTTGTAAAAACTCCCTGTTTACCAACTAGAGTGCGAGCCATTTCGGTAAGGTGAGGGCGAGCGTTTGCCCCTCCGCTAAAAAGAATTATGTTTGGACGCCAGTTCCGTTGGGCTTTCGAGTCAGTAGATGAAAGTTTTGTTAAGCCATATTTAACCAATGACGACCAAAATCCACCCCACGTATCGCCACTTTGCAGCTTAAGCTCTTTGCGTTTAAGCAGCAAAAATATGGCACCAAGAATAATTGTAGCACCAATCATGGCTGCAAAATCGAGTTGTATCATCACAACAAAGCAAGCAATGGCTCCTATTATGCTAATCCAAGCAGGTATGCGGAATGAGGGCCTAAAATCGGAACCAGCCCAGTTCTCAATAGCGCAGGTTAGGTTTAAAAAACCATAAGTAATTATGAAGAAAATGGAAACTACACGGGCAATAACGTTTAGTTCGCCAATAAGTATGCCCCCAAGGGCAATAAAAAAGGTTAGAATTAGTGCGTTACGTGGTTCATTACCTGTTCCAACCCCTTTAGCAAAAATCTTAGGAGTAATTCTATCCATGGCTGTTGCCTGAAGAATCCTAGGTGCCCCCAGAATACTTCCAAACGCCGATGAAAGGGTAGCCCCCCAAATACCAGCCAAAACAAGAGGAGAATAAAACGATATGTTGAGCAAAACGGCAGGATCGTTTACCAGAGAGTCGCGCTCAACAGTGTGCGAAAAGAAAAAGGCTAGTCCAATATAAACAACCAAGCCAACTACAATAGCGGTTATTGTGCCTCTAGGAATTGCCTTTTTAGGATTGGCCAAATCGCCCGACATAGATACGCCAGCCTCGAAACCCGTTACCGCTGGGAAGAATATTGCAAAAAGGGCAATCCAAGGAAGCGCGTTGCTGGCCATACCGCTAAGTGGCGTTTTGGGGGCTAAATCGTGTTTGCCAAGTAAAATTGATGCAACCGATAGAACGAGTACGGCTAGAATTACAAATTGGGTTTTAAGGGCTAGGTTAGTGCTAATAAAGGTAATTATAGTTACAACGAGTAGGGTAATTACCCCAGCAATACGAATAGTGTTAATGGTAACCTCGTATCCAAAAGCGGTAAGTAGCGTTTCGGAGAAACCAATAATGTATAGGCTAACGCTAAACGATAACCCTACAAAGAGTGCTAATCCAAGTGTACCACCAATTGGAAGCCCAAGGCTACGTGAAATCATGTAGTAAGTTCCTCCTGTTTCAACCTTTTTGTCGGTTGCAATGCTTGCTACGCTTAAGCCAGTAGTTGCTGAAATAATGTGGGCAACTAAAATTATCCCTAGAGTAGCCCAAAGCCCGG
>CAZGQZ010000027.1:0-16882 GCA_964527985.1 uncultured Rikenellaceae bacterium
TCAGCTGAATAGAACGTCAGATTCCGGTTCTGAAGGTCACAGGTTTGAATCCTGTCGGGGTCACTCATAAGGCTAATCCAATGGATTGGCCTTTCGTGTTTTATGAAAGTCTCGAAATGGCATTTACCCGAGGCGGAATTTCGAACTGCCAATGCTCCTGCTCCTTTAAGCCAGATTCAATTTTCTAGAAAAATTCATACCTTTACGCCAAAACTATTCGGTATGAGGAAACTAGCAATCACCCTAATACTATTCGCATT
Organism: uncultured Rikenellaceae bacterium; assembly: GCA_964527985.1. Lineage (GTDB taxonomy): Bacteria > Bacteroidota > Bacteroidia > Bacteroidales > Tenuifilaceae > Perlabentimonas. Next base: position 261 of record CAZGQZ010000027.1, read on the forward strand.
TAGCAGCTTGGCCAGCGCACAGGTTACGTTTATCATAAAAACGCTCCCCGACGATACGCCCAAAGGATCATCATTCTACCTTGCCGGAACGCATAATAAGTGGACTCCCAACCACTCCGAAAGCAAATTTCAGTACGATGACTTAGGTAGGCTGTCGCTAACCCTAAGCTCACTCCCCGATACGCTAGAGTACAAAATTTGCCGGGGAAATTGGACCGCCGTTGAGGTTGACTCAACAGGGAAAGACATACCAAACCGTATTTATGTTGATTCGCTTGGATCCACCATTGAGCTAACAATACACCAATGGAGAGACCGTTTGCTGCCAAAGCAGCTCGTTTCAACGGCAACGTCAAACGTATTCTTTACGCCCACAAGCATCGAAATTCCACAGCTAAACCGTAGGCGAACAGTAAGGGTTTACTTCCCTCCCAACTACTCGTCGAGGCAAGGCTTTCCCGTTATCTATATGTTCGATGGGCAAAACGTATTCGACAAGTCAACTGCCTTTGGCAACGAATGGCGCGTTGACGAAACCCTCGATAGCCTGCATTATACCAAAGCATTTGGCGCCATTGTAGTGGCCATTTACCACGGCGAAGCCGAACGGCTTAACGAGTATACCCCATGGCCTAACGAGGAAAAAATTGGCGGCGATGGCGCAAAAATGGCCAAGTTTATTGTAAAAGATCTAAAACCGTATATCGATAAGCACTACCGCACACTCCCCGATGCCGACAATACAATGATTATGGGCAGCTCGCTAGGCGGACTAATGGCCCTTTATACCGCACTTGAATACCCCGATGTTTTCAGCAAAGTTGGCGTTTTTTCACCTTCGCTTTGGTGGAGCGATGAAATTTTTAAACAGATAGAGAAGCATAAGAAGCGCGACTTTCAGCGCATTTTCCTTTTGGCTGGAGAGCAGGAGGACGACAAGATGGTAGCCAACCTAAAAAAGGCTAAACGCATGCTCAAAGAAACGGGTTTCTCCGACGATAACGAGTTGCTGCTTAAAATTTGCGAAGACGGACGACACAGCGAATGGTTCTGGGCTCGCGAATTTCCGCATGCCGTTAGGTGGCTATTTGGGTTTTAAGTAAACCTTTGACTTCTAAAACAATCTCATAATCATCCAAAATCAAACACAAAACCTAATACTAAACTACAATGCTACGTTTTTGCCTTTTAACCATCCTTTTTGCTATTGCCTCAAGCGTATTTAGCCAACAACCTCTTCCGAAGGGAATGACCGAAGCCGAAAGGCTTATTTGGGACGAATATCTAAAGAATTATCCTAGCGACCGAGGAACTGCTCCACCTACCGAAACCCCTCGAACCCCAGCCGAATGGGAAGAGATGCAAGGTGTTGTAATAACCTGGGCTGCCTACCAGCAAAATTTACGCGAAATTGTTCGCCATGCTAAACAGTACGTAACCGTTTACATTGTATGTAGCAACCCAACAACAGTACAAAACTATTTGGCCGAGGGTGGAGTAAATACCGATAACATTGTTTTTGTTGAAGCCGATTACGACTCGGTTTGGGTGCGCGACTACGGCCCCCAAAGCATCTACCTTAACGGAACCAACGAGCTTGCCTTTGTCGATTGGGTGTATAACCGCCCCCGCCCAAACGACGATGTAATTCCCTCGGTTATGGGCACTGAATTAGGCGTTCCAGTTTACCAAATGACTCAAGCACCCAACAGGCTAACTGCCACAGGTGGCAACTTTATGACCGATGGCTACGACCAAGGGTTCTCATCGGAGCTAATATTTGAGGAGAACAGCACCCTAACCGAAGGTGAAATTGATAACATTAAGTACAGCTACATGGGCATTGACCCATACATAAAAATGACAACCCTTCCCTACGATGGCATACACCATATTGATATGCACATGAAACTGCTGGATGAGGAAACGCTCCTCGTAGGCCAATACCCAGCGGGAGTTTCCGATGGACCACAAATTGAGGCAAACCTCAGCTATATCCTTAACAACTTCCAAACCCCTTACGGAAGGCCGTACAGGGTTGTGCGTATCCCCATGCCAGCCGATGAATATGGCGATTATCCCGATGATTGGTCCGATTATCTTACCTACACCAACGCTGTTATACTTAACGGCCTAGTGCTTGTGCCAAGTTACGGGCTTCCGCAAGATGATGAAGCGCTAGATATTTATCGCGAAGCCATGCCAGGTTACAACGTGGTAGGCATTAACATGCGTAACGTAATCCCTGCCAGTGGAGCAATACACTGCATTACCCGCGAAATAGCTGCCAACGATCCAATTCTTATTAGCCATGCACCCTACCGGGGAGTAATTGACTACTCAACACAAGGCTACACGGTAGATGCAACCATTTCGTCGGCTGAGGGGATTAGCAATGCATCGTTATTCTGGAGCACCGATGCAACCGCTGGTTTTAACGAAGTAGCCATGCAGCATAGCGAAGGCGAAAGCTACACCGCAACAATACCCAGCCAACCCGTTAACAGCACTGTTTACTACTACATTAGCGCAACAAACAGCAACAGCAAAACTGTAGCTAAACCCCTTGTTGCTCCGTTGGGATACTACAGCTTTTCAGTTGAAGATAACTCACCAACAACTTATACGCTAACTATTGATACCAACGGCAACGGTACAACTACACCATCTGCTGGCTCGCATGACTATACGGATGGAACACAGATAACCCTATCCGCATCGGCAAGCGATGGATGGCAATTCGACCGGTGGGAGGTTAGCGATGCAACATACCAAACCAGCGAGGTGCAAATTACCATAAGTCAAGACCTTAGCGCTACTGCCTACTTCACCGAGGTTTCGTCGGTTTTTGCAAACATGCATGGTAAGCTAAGCCTTTACCCAAACCCTGCTAGTAGTACGGTTCGCATTGTAAATCCAACAACCTCAAAAAACCTAAGCGTTATGGTAGTCAATGCAGCAGGAGCAAATATTAGCATTGACACCCAAATACAAAACAACGAAATTACCCTTAACGCAGCAACGCTACCAAGCGGTGTTTACCTTGTAAAAATAGTTACAGCCAACAAGGTTTGGAGCGGCAGGTTTGTGAAGATGTAGGAGAGACTAGTTCTGTGTTTCTGCTAACAATAAAGGCAAAAGGTGGTATAATCTACCTTTTGCCTTTATTGTTTTGGAGACGTTATTATCAACATAAACCCAATAGTAAATACAAAAACTAAAAGAAATATTACCTTCCACCCCTATTTCTCATAAACCTTTGGTAGAGGAATTGGCTCGTAAGCCTGATTACGCAGCTGGGGTTCGAAACCTGCGCTAGTTATGGCTTGTTGCATGCCTAAGGCATTAAGGGCGTTAGTTGCCCCTGCCGACGATACAACGTTTTCTTCAATCATTATTGAGCCCATATCGTCGGCACCAGCATGAAGACAAAGCTGTGCCACATTAACCCCAACCGTTAACCACGATGCCTGTATGTGGCTAATATTTGGCAGCATAATACGGCTAAAGGCTACCATTCGGATATGCTCATCGGCTTTTGCCGAGGTAACCACACCCAACTGCTCGAGCTTGGTTCCCTTCGATTGGAATGGCCAGCAGATAAAAGCCGAAAATCCAATGGCATGTTCTGGCTTATGAGCCTGAAACTCGCGAATTTTAAGCAGATGCTCAATCCTATCCTCAATGGTTTCAATATGGCCATACATCATGGTGGCTGTGGTTAGCATGCCAAGCTGATGCGCCTCAGCCATAACATCGAGCCATTGCTGAGCGCTGGGCTTTCCGGGCGACAGCTCTTTCCTAACTCTATCAACCAAAATCTCAGCACCACCACCGGGCAAACTCTCTAACCCTGAACTCCGAAGCTGTTTTAGCACTTCGAGGGTCGAACACTTCTCGAGCCTTGCAATATGAGCAATTTCGGGTGGACCAAGTGCGTGCAATTTTACCTGTGGGTATTCACGTTTTAGGGTAGAAAAAAGATCGCTATAAAAGCTTAGCCCAAGCTTGGGATGAAGTCCTCCCTGCAGGAGTAGCTGCTGGCCGCCAAGCCTAAGCATCTCCTCAATTTTCTCTCTATACTCATCAATACTGGTTACGTAAGCATTAGCGTGGTTTAAGCCACAGTGAAAGTTGCAAAACTTACATCCTGCAATACAAACATTGGTGATGTTAACATTCCTGTCGATTTGCCAAGTAACTTTTGAACCGGGTACGCGCGCTTTACGCAGCTCATGCGCAATAAGCATTAGCATCTCAAGGGGGGCGTAGCGGTATAGCGTGAGCCCTTCGTCGGCTGATAAAAAGCCATTGTTTAGGGCTTTTGTATAGATTGATTTTAAATTCATGGCAGTAAAAAAACAATTACGCAAAGGTAACAAAACACCATTAGCTAACAGCCAAAGGTGACGCATAAACTTTTGCCGCAAGCTATTTATTCTTAACGTCAATTTACTATCTTTGCCTGTTTAATAATGAGCAAAATACCCTGCTAAGAATAACTTCATAAGCATATGATTGACAATAAAATTGTTGTAGGCATAACCCAAGGCGATATTAATGGAATTAGCTACGAGGTTATTATAAAAACTCTATCGGATAACCGAGTAAACGATTTTTGCATACCGGTTGTTTATGGCTCGCCCAAGGTGGCAGCCTACCATCGCAAGGCCATTAACTTCGAGAATTTCAACTTTAACCAGATAAAAGATATTAGCGAGATAAACGCTAAGCGCTCAAACATTATTAATTGCATGGACGATAATGTTAGAGTTGAACTGGGTAAAAGTACTGAGTTTGGCGGCGAAGGTTCGAGAAATGCATTGGAAGCAGCCATAACCGATCTGAAGAATGGCGATATTGATGTTCTGCTAACCTCTCCTATTAACAAGCAAAATGTTAAATCGGCCAATTTCGATTTTCCTGGCCATACCGAGTTTTTGGCCAATGCTTTTGGTTCCAACGAAGTGCTTATGCTGCTGGTAAGCGACCTAATGAGAGTTGGTGTGGTTACTGGCCATATTCCTATTGCTGAGGTGCCAAAGAGCATTACCAAAGAGCTAATAATGGATAAGCTTAGGATATTGAATAAAAGCTTAATTGAAGATTTTGGCATTAGGAAACCCCGCATAGCTGTGCTTGGGCTAAATCCGCATGCTGGCGATGGCGGCGTTTTGGGCAAAGAGGAACAGGAGACAATTATACCCGCCATAAACCAAGCAAATGATGAGGGGATACTCGCCCTTGGTCCATACCCTTCCGATGGATTTTTTGGTTCCGAAAATTTTATGCGTTTCGACGCCATTTTGGCCATGTACCACGATCAGGGTTTGGCTCCGTTTAAGGCGCTATCGTTCGACAATGGGGTTAACTTTACCGCTGGGCTTCCAATTGTTCGTACATCGCCCGCTCACGGCACAGCCTTCGAAATTGCGGGACAAGGAATAGCCTCCGACAGCTCGTTCCGAAATGCGCTTTTCCTAGCGCTTGAAGTGTTTAAAAATAGGCAAACCTATGCCGAACTTACAAAAGATCCGCTAAAAGTAACCGAGCAGAAATAACTAAAAAAGTGTAAGCATGTACGAGTTTATTAGCGGAAAACTAGTGGAGCTAAACCCAGCCTATGCCGTGATTGAGGCAGGAGGAATTGGATACCAAATTAACATATCGCTAAATACATTCGCACTGCTCGAGGGTAAAAGCGAAGCAACCCTTTACCTTCACCTCGTAGTTCGCGAAGATGCTCATTTACTTTACGGTTTTGCAGCAAAAGAGGAGCGCGAGCTATTTCGCCATTTAATCTCCGTATCGGGGGTTGGGGCAAATACGGCTCGGGTAATTCTCTCATCGCTTTCGCCGGCTGAAATTACGCAAGCCATTGCTCAAGGCGATGTTAACCTGCTTAAGCAGATAAAGGGCATTGGGCTAAAAACAGCCCAGCGCATTGTGGTCGATCTGAAAGATAAAATTGCCAAAGGAAGCGCTGAGCAAGAAATTTTTGCCCAATCGAACAATACCATACGCGAGGAAGCGTTATCAGCATTAGTCATGTTAGGTTTTACCAAAGCTGTTGCCGAAAAAACCATAAGCCAAATCTTAAAAAACAGTCCCAACCAAACGGTTGAAGGGATTATTAAAGATGCGCTTAAAGGGTTGTAGTACAGTAATTTTTTTAACGTTTTTACTTTGAAGTACAGAAATAGGTTTTACATAAAGGGTTTACTTAACCTCCCTCTTATATCGCTCGGATTGCTGCTGCTTGTCTCTGCTCAATCGTACGCAAATGGGGTATCAAATTTCCATACATACATAAATAATCTCCCGCTTACCCCCGAGCCCGACACTACAACCCTTCCGTTCCCAATACCTAGCAACGAAGACCAACAGGATGATTCGCCGCTATTCATGGCATCGCCACAAAATATTACAACCGAAGTTGAGTACGACCCAGTAACCAAGCAGTACACCATTTACTACAAAGTTGGAGATGTAAATGTTCGCCCGCCCCGAGTAATGAGCGAAAGCGAATACCGCCAGTTCCAGTTTGAACAGTCGATGCGCAGCTACTGGCAGCAAAAACAAAAGGGCGAAACCAGCTCGCGCGGCTCGGGAATACTACCCCGACTTCAGGTTGGGGGCGAAACCTTCGACAGGATATTTGGTAGCAACGTAATTGAAATCATTCCGCAAGGATCGGCCGAACTGGTTTTTGGAATTACCAGCTCCAAAACCGATAACTCCCAAATTTCGGAAGATTTACGAAAGAATACCACCTTCGACTTTCAGTCGAAAATTCAGATGAACGTTAGCGGTACCGTGGGCGAAAAACTCCGCATGGAGGTGAACTACAACACAGAGGCTACCTTCGATTTTGAGAATAACGTTAAGCTCGAGTACACCGGTTTTGAGGATGAGATAATCCAGAAAATTGAAGCTGGAAACGTATCGCTTCCGCTTCCTGGTTCGCTAATAACAGGTAGTCATAGCCTTTTCGGACTAAAAACGCAGCTAAAATTTGGTAGACTCACCGTTACCAGCATCTTCTCGAAGCAAAACAGCCAAAGCCAGGTTATGGAAGTGCGTGGTGGTGCGCAAACCAAAGAGTTCGATATTCAGGCTGACGAGTATGAGGCCAATAAGCACTTTTTCCTCTCGCACTACTTTCGCGATACCTATAACCAGTCGCTGCAAAACCTGCCCATTGTTAATAGCGGCGTAAACATAACCCGCATTGAGGTGTGGATTACCAACAAGCGTAACGACTTTGAGGAAACCCGTGATGTTATTGCCTTCCACGATATTGGTGAGAATAACCAGAACATTTACGCCACACACCATTTCTTTCAGGTTCAAGGTGGTGCAAACCCCTACAATGAGCTGAATAATCTTTACGATGATATGACCACTACCTACAGCGGTATTAGGAGCATTTCCGACGCATCGCAAATACTATCGGGGTTGGCAAACTTTAACGGAGGGGTCGATTATGTTAAGCTAGCAAACGCACGCAAGCTAAAAGAATCGGAATATACGCTAAACGCTCAGCTAGGTTATCTCTCAATCAACACATCGCTTAATGGCGACGAGGTGCTTGCTGTGGCATACGAGTACACGCTAGGAGGCAACACCTATCAGGTTGGTGAGTTTTCAACCGACGGAATAACCTCGCCCGATGCGCTTATTGTAAAGCTGCTTAAGGGCACAAACCTATCGCCAAGGCTTCCTACCTGGGACCTCATGATGAAAAACATCTACTCGATGAACACTTTTCAGGTAGATAGAACCGACTTTAACCTGAACATACTATACCAGAACGATCAAACCGGAACATCGCTAAACTACCTGCCCGATGGAAATGTTGCCAACGAACCTCTACTCTCGGTGCTTAACCTCGATAACCTTAACACAAACCTCGATCCGGGCTCCGACGGAATGTTCGACTTTATTGAGGGCATTACCATAAACTCGGCCAATGGCCGAATTATCTTCCCCGTACTCGAACCCTTTGGTAAAGATTTAGCCAAAAAAATTGGCGATCCCGACCTGGTTGAACTTTATGTGTACCAAGAGCTTTACGACTCAACCCTTACCAAAGCCCGTCAAATTGCCGAAAAAAACAAGTTTAGCCTTACCGGAACATACCAGTCATCATCAAGCTCTGAAATTTCGCTCAACGCGGTTAACGTACCACGAGGTTCGGTTGTGGTTACCGCCGGAGGAGCAAAGCTCATTGAGGGCAGCGACTATACCGTTGACTACATAATGGGTACGGTTAAAATTATTAACCCAGCCTACATGGAGTCGAACACACCTATACAGATATCGCTCGAGAGTCAAGATATGTTCAACTTTCAAACCAAAACGCTGGTAGGTTCGCATTTCGACTACAGATTCTCCGAGAATTTTAACGTAGGAGCAACCATACTCAACCTTACAGAACGACCGCTTACTCAAAAGGTAAACTATGGCAACGAAGCCATAAGCAATACCATTTGGGGACTAAATACCTCTTACCAAACCGAATCGGGTTTTCTAACCAAAGCGGTTGACCTGCTTCCGTTTATCGAGACCAAGGAGAAATCAACCATTACACTCGATGCCGAATTTGCCCACTTTTTACCTGGCCACTCACGAGCAGTTGGCGAAGGCGGAACCGTTTACATTGACGATTTTGAGGGTAGTAAAACCTCAATCGACCTTCGCTCGTGGTTTGCTTGGTCGCTAGCCAGCGCTCCACAGCATCAACCCGATTTATTCCCCAACGCTAGCCTATCAAACGATTTGCAGTATGGCTACGACAGGGGTTTGTTGGCATGGTACACTATCGATCCGCTGTTCCTCCGAAACAACTCGCTAACGCCAGGGCACATTCGTCGCGACCCCGACACCCAAAGTAGCCACTTTGTTCGGGAGATATACGAGCGCGAAATTTTCCCTAACCGCAACACGCCACAGGGAATGCCAACCAACATCCCTGTGCTTAACCTGGCTTTCTACCCAAGCGAGCGTGGCCCATACAACTACAACACTGCCGATATTAACGAAGATGGAAACTTCGACAACCCAGAGGAAATGTGGGGTGGTATTACCCGCCCAATTACCTCGCCCGATTTTGAAACAGCCAACATCGAATATGTTGAGTTTTGGCTAATGGATCCGTTTGTTTACAAAACCGACCATAGCGGTGGCGATCTTTACATTAACCTTGGAGAAATTTCGGAAGATGTGCTAAGAGATGGAAAAAGAGCATTCGAGAGCGGATTACCCACATCGGAAGTTGTAACCAATGTCGATACTACGGAATGGGGGCGCGTGCCAACAGTTCTTTCGCTGGTTAACGTATTCGATACCGACCCAAATACCCGCCGTTTTCAGGATGTGGGTTTAGATGGATTTCGCGATGTTGATGAACAGCAGTATTTTGAGGATTACATTGAAGCCCTTAGGGTTCAATTTGGTGAAGCCTCGCAGGTTTACCTCGATGCGATTGACGACCCCTCAAACGATAACTTTAGGTACTACCAATCGAGCATTTACGATACTAACGAAACAGGCATCCTCGATCGCTATAAGCGGTTTAACAACCCCGAAGGGAACTCAACTCCCGATGGGCAACCAACTCCCGATGGCATTGTTGAACCCTACACATCGTCGAGCAGAATTCAGCCCGACGGTGAGGACATTAACGACGATACCAACCTGAACGAGGATGAGATGTACTTCCAGTACCGCATTTCAATGCGTCCCGAAGATTTTGAGGTAGGGCAAAATTTTATTACCGATAAGGTAACCTACAACGCAAAGCTAGCCAACGGCGATCGTTCCGAGGTAAACTGGTACCAATTTAAAGTACCCATAAACGAGTACGAAGGCAATTACGGTGGAATTCAAGACTTTAAATCCGTTCGCTTTATGCGGATGTTTCTAAAAGATTTCTCCGATACCATAATCCTTAGGTTTGCCACGCTTGAGCTAGTCCGAGGCGAATGGCGCCGTTATAACCGTTCATTAATTCAGGGGCAAGAGGGAATGCCAATCTCCGATATGCCCGAAGGAGGCTTCGATGTTTCGGTTGTTAACATTGAAGAGAACAACACCCGAACGCCTGTAAACTATGTTCTGCCTCCTGGTGTCGATAGGGTTATCGATCCAAGTCAGCCTCAACTTACTGAACTTAACGAGCAATCGATGGAGCTAAAGGTAACCGACTTGGCCGATGGCGATGCCCGAGCAGTATTTAAAAGTGCAAATGTTGATATCCGCCAATACCGCAAAATGAAAATGGATATCCATGCCGAAGAAATACCCGGTTACCCACTTCAAGATGAGGATTTATCGCTATTTGTTAGGCTGGGTACCGATTACAGCAACAACTACTACGAATACGAAATACCACTTTACCTTACACCTGCCGGCCGATACTCGAATAACCGCGAACGCGATAGGAAAATTGTTTGGCCCCGCGAAAACGTTATGGATATCGACCTTGAACTTCTCACCAACGCAAAGCTTGAGCGTAACGATGAAATGCGCAAGGAAGGCTCAATGGTTACCTACAGCACAATTTACACAGTTGACGATGGCAACAGGAAGGTTCGAGTAACTGGTAACCCAACCCTTAGCAACGTTAGGGTGCTAATGATTGGGGTTAGAAACACCAAAAGCAGCGGAAATCCCAACGACGATGGGTATGCTAAATCGGGTATTATTTGGGTGAACGAGCTTAGGCTTTCCCAATCGGACGACAAAGGAGGTTGGGCTGCCAATGCGCGTGTTGCTGCAAAGCTAGCCGACTTTGGTATGGTAACCGTTGCCGGTACCACCATAAAACCTGGGTTTGGATCGATAGAGAAAAAGGTGAACGAGCGAAGCCTCGAGGATTTTTACCAGTACGATGTAAACACCACCCTTCAACTCGGACGCTTCTTCCCAAAGGAATCGGGGGTTAACATACCGCTATTCGTTGGTTTCTCCGAATCGTTTGCCAACCCCGAGTATAATCCAATCGATCCGGATATCACGCTAAAAGAATCGCTTGAAAGAGCCACCAGCAAAGCCGAGCGCGATACCATTAAGAAGATTTCGCAGGATTATACACGCAGGAAAAGCATTAACCTAACCAACGTTCGCATTAACAAAACCGATGGCGAACCCAAAATATACAGCATATCAAACTTTGCAGTAAGCTACGCTTACAACGAACAGCTTAGCCGAAACATTACCACCGAAGAGCGAATACAGCGAAACGTAAGGGGAGGCTTAACCTACACATACAACACGCGACCAAAGAGCGTTGTACCACTCAGAAACGTTAAGGCAAAATGGCTATCGAGCCCATACCTCAGAATCATAAAGGATTTTAACTTCAACTACATGCCAAATCAGTTCTCGTTTAGAACTGAGCTTAACCGAACCTACTTTGAGCAACAGCTCAGGAATATTAACAATCCCGACTTTAACCTGCTCCCAACCTACTCAAAAGATTTCCACTGGAATAGGGTTTACTCGTTAAACTGGGATATTAGCCAATCGATTAAATTCGATTTTAACGCCAATAACCAAGCCCGTATTGACGAACCCGATGGCATTGTAAACCGAACTAAAGAGCCTGAACTATATGAACAGTGGCGCGATTCGGTATGGACAAACCTCAAAAACTTCGGACGTAACACCAACTACAACCATCAGTTTAACCTTTCGTACAATATTCCAATTAACAAGCTTCCCCCATTTAGCTGGGTTACCGCATCGGCACGTTACACAGGTAGCTTTAACTGGCAAGCGGGGCCAATACTGCCCGACACAAGCCGCTTTGACCCAGGCAATACAATTCAAAATGCGAATACCATACAGCTAACATCGCAGCTAAACCTTACATCGTTGTATAACAAGAGCAACTGGCTGAAGGGTATAAACCAGAAATTTGACCAGCGCGCTCGGGGAGTTCAGCCTAAGCAAACCTTTAAAACTGTAACATACGAGCAAACGGATGTTAGGCTCAGGCCAAACTTTAACCGATCGATTACCCACAACCTTAAAACCGAAGATGTTACGGTTAAGGCATACAACGAGAATGGCGAAGAAATTGAATTTGAGTTGAATATTCGCTCCGATAAACGCGTAACCATAAGAGCAAACGAAGAACTTGATAACGTTAGAGTTGTTGTTGAAGGGAAAGTTCCGGAGCGCGAAAACATTGCGCTACTTCTATTCCAAGGAACCGTACGCATGCTTATGGGCGTTAAAAACGTTTCGGGCTCCTTCTCTCAAACAAACGGAACGCTAATGCCAGGTTACAAGCCAAATACCCAAATTCTTGGAATGGAGAATAACCAAGGGGTTTTTGCGCCAGGTTTTCCTTTTGTTGCTGGTTGGCAAGACCCAGACTTTGCATGGAATGCCGTAAGCAACTCGTGGCTTAGCACCGACTCAACCATTAATACACCCTTTGTGCTCTCGCGCAACGAAAACTTAACGCTACGAAGCACCATTGAACCACTCCCGAACCTCAGAATTGAGCTAAACGCAACGCGAAGCCAAACACGCAACAAAAACGAGTACTACATTGCCGATGAGAATGGCGTTTTTGATAGCTACAACCCCATGACATCGGGAAACTTTAGCATCAGCATAATAAGCCTGCACTCATTCCTCGAAAAATCGAATAGCGATAACAGCTACATTAGCGAAACCTTTGAGCAGTTTAAGGCAAACAGGCTAACGGTTGCAAACAGGCTTGCCGCACAGCGTAACCAGGCAATCGACCCCAACTCATTCCCCGAAGGGTTTGGCGAGCTTAGCCAAGAGGTACTATTCTACTCATTCCTCTCGGCCTACACCGGAACTTCGCCGAGCAATGTTAAACTCTCGCAGTTTCCGCTTATTCCAATGCCAAACTGGCAAATAACCTACGATGGGCTGTCGAAGCTTAAGCCATTCCGCAACATACTTCGCACCTTTACCATAAGGCACGGATACCGCTCAACCTTCTCGATTGGCGCTTACGCATCGAACCTTGACTATGAAGCCGGTGACGATGGCTTTAGCTATATTCAAGACCTAAACGATAACTATATCCCCGAGTTTGAAATATCGAACATATCGGTAAACGAACAGTTTAATCCGCTTTTTAGCCTCGATGCTACCTGGACAAACAGCCTTACCAACCGCATTGAGGTGCGCAACTCGCGAACCGTTGCCCTTAGCTTTGCCAATAATCAGGTGAGCGAGAATAAGAGCTGGGAAATTATTGTGGGTAGCGGATATCGATTTGAGAACGTTCCCCTAATCTTCGGATCGTCAGCTGGCGATACCCGAACGCTTAAAAGCGACCTCCGCGTAAATGCCGATTTTAGCCTCCGAAACAACTACACCATACTCCGCAAACTTGTTGAGAAAACCAACACCCGTACGGCAGGGCAGAACATTCTTTCCATCAAAACATCGGCAGAGTATGTGGTTAGCGAACAGGTTACCATTAGGCTATTCTTCGATAGGGTAATTAACACTCCGCTGGTACTACAATCGTATGCTACAGCAAACACCAGCTTCGGGTTTAGCCTTAGGTTTACCATGATTCAATAAGCTGCACAACACCTTTTTAAGCACTAGCAAACTATTTGCTTTTGCTAAAAAATAGTGTACTTTTGAAACACAAATCGAAACCTTATTAATTAAAGACTTAATACTATGAATATCCCAGAAAACCTGAAGTACACAAAAGATCACGAGTGGATAAAAGTTGAAGGCAACGAAGCTGTTGTTGGCGTTACCGATTTTGCCCAAAGCCAGCTTGGCGACGTGGTTTTTGTTGAAATTGAAACCGAAGGCGAAAACCTCGACAAGGAGGAAGTTTTTGGTACAATTGAAGCTGTAAAAACCGTATCGGATATGTTTATGCCCGTATCGGGAAAAGTTATCGCCGTAAACGAAAAACTTGCCGACACACCTGAGGTTGTAAACAAAGACCCCTACGGCGACGGATGGATGGTTCGAATTGAAATGACCAACCCTGATGAGGTTAACGAACTTCTTTCTGCTGAGCAATATGCCGAGGTTGCTAACGCATAGTTAGCCCAAACTAGAAGTATATGCCCACAAGGTATTAGGTATGCATTACCTATGATCTTTGTGGGTTTTTTTGTATAAAAAAATGGTGTTGATACTGTTCCTTACACTCAAAACCGAATAGAAAATCATCAATGAAAAGAATTCCTCTTGTTACACTCTTTTGCTTTCTTGTTCTCTCAGCCTTTTCACAATCGACAGGAGTTATACTCAACTCTAAAACCCTCGAACCAATACCTTTTGCTAACATTAGCAAAAAGGGCAGCAGCTTTGGTACAACATCAAACGAGAATGGGAAGTTTAACGTTTGTGAACAGCTAAAGGGCGCAGTAGTTATAGTATCGGCAATTGGTTTTGAGCAACAACAGTTCACCATAAACGGTAAGCAAAACACAATCTACCTTAACCCAAAACAGTACGAGCTAAAGGAGGTTGTTGTAAGACCAAATAATGAGAGAAAAGAGATTATAGTTAACCCCATAAACAGAAATCGAGCTAACCATACGCTGTTCTCCAATGGTTACGCATGGATTGTGGCAAAGCATTTTAGCTACAAACCCGAGTACAATGCAACTCCATATATTAAGGAGATTAGGGTTTCAACCAAGTCGAGAGTTAAAGGTGCAAAATTTAATGTTAGGCTTCTCTCGGTAAACCAAAAAGGTGAGCCATCGGATGAAGTTTTCGAAAAAAACATAATTGCATCAGCAAAAAAGGGCAAGAAAAACACTACCATTAGTTTTGAAATGGACACCGTGGCATTCCCCGAAGATGGACTTTTTGTTGCACTTGAATGGCTAATTATTGAAAAGAATGCTTATAGACATACCTACACAGTAAAGGGTAGCAAAAAGAAGCACAAAGGGATAATGTATCAACCTCATTTTAGCGTTTTAAAAAAGGGTGGCGAATCTCCAACCTGGAGCTATTATGGAGGTAATTGGCACCAAACTGGGTTAACCCCAAATGCAAATGAGTACCTCGACCTGTTAGTTGAGCTAACCCTTACCAATCAACCTTAGCTACTCCTCGGGTTTTAGCGCATTCCAGCCCTGAGCCGTTAAAGGAACCTCGTCGCCTTGCGGCGGAACGAGCATTGCGCCATTGGCCTGCTCGGTAATATGACCAATAATCTGCACGCCATCCATACTGGCAACCACATCGTGCTTCTCAATGGGAACGGTAAAAATTAGCTCGTAATCCTCGCCACCATTCAGCGCAGCAACCACTGGGTCAATGTTCATCTCCGAGGCCATTTTGTGGGTTACCTGATCGATGGGTATTTTATCGAGGTAAACCCTGCATCCCACTGCTGAACTCTTGCAAATGTGCAGCATCTCACTCGAGAGCCCATCGGAAACATCAATCATTGATGTGGGTACAATGGCTGCGTCCTCAAGCATATCAACAAGCTGCTTTCGGGCTTCGGGTTTTAAAAAGCGCTCAAGAATATAATCGTACCCTTCGAGCTTTGGTTGCAGCTCGGGGTTTCCTTCAAAAACCTTTTTCTCGCGCTCAAGCAGCTGAAGCCCCATATAGGCCGAGCCCAAATCGCCAGTTACGCAAATCAAATCGTTCACCTTGGCTCCGCTGCGGTACGCTATCTTATCGTTACTTACCAGTCCAATTGCCGTTACGCTCAATGTTAACCCAGTTAGCGATGAGGTGGTGTCGCCACCTACCAAATCAACCCCATGGCGCTCACACGCCAACAGCATCCCGCTGTATATTTCCTGCAAATCCTCTAAACAGAACCGCCTCGATACGCCAATTGAAACGGTAACCTGCGTTGGACGAGCATTCATGGCGTAAACATCGCTTAGGTTTACCATAATGGCCTTATAACCCAAGTGCTTTAAGGGATGATAGGTTAGGTCGAAGTGCACTCCCTCCAACAGGTAATCGGTAGTAACAACCACCTGTTTGCCTTGCGGATCAATAACAGCCGCATCGTCGCCAACTCCTTTAACCGTGCTACTGTTGGTTATTTTAATGCTTTCAGTTAAAACATCAATTAGCTTAAACTCTCCTAGCTCATGCAGTTCGGTTCGGGTATTCTGTTCGCTCATCCTTAATTCATTTTTTTGCATGGCAAAGATAGGGTATCTTTTTTAGCCGCTGAAATTATTGTTGATTGGCATGAAAACAATCGCTAAATTTGGCGAAAGATTGAGTTAAAAAACATCACCATGTCATCATTTAAATATGTGCTAAAGCCCGAGGATATTAAACCGCTCATTGAGCAAAAGGGCTACTGCTATGCCTCCGATATGATAACCATTGAAGGCCACAAAGTGGGCTACATGCACCGCGAAGCACGCGAGGATGACGACGATAGCGGATGGCGCTTTTACTCGGGCCACGAGACCGAAGAGTACGTTGAGAACGAGCACCACTTTATGATGTTCGACCTAAACTACGTTGCCAACATCGATCCCGCAATTATTCCCTACCTAAAAATGCGAACTGGTGCTGAGCTGGAAAGAGACCCCGATGCTGACACTTTTAGCAAAGTAGAAAACAGCCTTTAGCTCTGTTGGAATTTTAATACTTCC
>CAZGQZ010000027.1:16982-19976 GCA_964527985.1 uncultured Rikenellaceae bacterium
CCTCAAAGTGTTGTGCAATAGCACAAAAGCTATTTGCAAATCAATTCTCTTTTTTCTACCTTTGTGCGCTCAAAATACAAAGCCAGAACAAGGCTATTTATCACTGTAAATCAAGAAAATAAATAATTCGTCTTTAAAACAGATTACTCAAATGAACGTAACTCACGAAAACAACGATGCGCTAAACGCAACGCTTACCGTTAAGGTTGAGCATGCCGATTACAACAACAAAGTAGAGCAAAGCCTTAAAGATGTTCGCAAAAAAGCGGTAATTAAGGGGTTTAGACCAGGCCATGCGCCAGCCTCACTCATCAATAAAATGTACCGCAAATCGGCCATCGTTGACGAAGTAAACAAGTTGGTTTCTGAGAGCATATCAAAATACATTGTTGAGCAAAAGCTCAATATTCTAGGCGAGCCCCTTCCTTCGGAAAAGCAGGGAGACATCGATTGGGATGCGCAAAAAGATTTTGATTTTCTTTTCGACGTGGCACTTGCCCCCGAGTTTGAAGTAAAGCTTAGCAAGCGCGATAAGGTACCCTACTACACTATTAAGGTTGACGAGAAAATGCGCGAAAGCTACATTGAGAGCATTAGCGGCCGATATGGCAGCTATCAACCTGCCGAAAAAGCCGATGGCGAAAGCTTGCTTAAGGCAACCCTTACCGAGTTAAATGCCGATGAGTCGCCAAAAGAGGATGGCCTAACCGTTGAAGATGGGCTAATATCGGTTATGCTTGTTGCCGACGAAGCTGAAAAAGCTAAGCTTAACGGCTCAAAAGTAGGCGATGTAATGGTAATTGATGTAACCAAGGCATTCCCTAACGAAACCGATAGGGCATCGCTACTTAGCACCGCAAAGGAAAACCTTGCCAATATGGAACCTCTTTTCCAGGCAACTATTACCGAGGTTAAGCAGTATGTAAAAGCCGAGGTTAACCAAGAACTTTACGATAAGCTTTACGGCGAGGGAGCCGTAACCTCAGAGGAAGAATTCCACAAAAGAGTTGATGCAGATATTCAGATAAACCTTAAGGGCGATACTGAGCGAAAATTCTACACCGATGTTCGCGATAAGCTTATTAATAAATTTGGCATTGAGCTACCAAAAGAATTTTTAGTACGCTGGCTAGTTGCCATAAACGAGGGCAAATATACCACCGAGCAGGTTGAGAAGGACTATCCACACTTTGAGAACGATCTTAAATGGCAGCTAATTCGCGACAAAATTGCAAATGAGCAAGAGTTTAAAGCCGAAGAGCAAGAGCTTGTTTCAATGGCTAAAGGCTTCATCGCCAACCAAATGATGCAGTATGGTATGGGCCAACTTCCCGAGGAATTTATTGAGAAGTACGCTAACGACCTGCTAACCAAAAACGAAGAGCGCCGCAAGCTTGCCGAAAGAGTAATTGAGAACAAGGTAATTGAATGGTTAAAAGAAACCATCAAGCTAGATGAGAAAGAAGTTGAATTTGAAAAGTTTAAAGAGCTAATTAACGCATAGCTTACAGCGAGGGGGTTTTAACCCCCTTTTTTTATCGCCTCAACATAAAAATGGTAAAAGTTTGTATATTTAAACTCTTTTAGTTTAACACCGAAACAAAAACACATAGTTTATTATGATAAAGAATCACAAAGAGTTCGAGAGGTTTGCCCTCAAAGGCAAAGGCATTAGTAGCCTCACCATGCATAGGTACAAATCGCTGCACAGCAGCTATATTAATCCAACTATTATTGAGGAACGTCAGCTTAACATTGCCACAATGGACGTATTCTCGAGGCTAATGATGGACAGGATTATTTTCCTAGGCGTACCCATTAACGACGATGTGGCTAATATTATTCAAGCCCAGCTACTTTTTCTCGAATCGAGCGACCCAACAAAGGATATTCAAATTTACCTTAACAGCCCAGGCGGAAGCGTTTATGCCGGCTTAGGCATTTACGATACCATGCAGTACATTAGCTCCGATGTGGCAACCATTTGTACAGGCATTGCAGCATCGATGGGCGCTGTGCTACTGTGCGCTGGAAAAAAAGGGAAACGCTCTGCTCTGCCTCACTCGCGCGTAATGATACACCAACCCATGGGTGGTGCCGAGGGACAAGCATCGGACATTGAAATTACCACCAGGCAAATTCTTTCGCTACGGAAGGAACTTTACGAGATTATTGCCAACCACAGCGGCAATCCGTTTGAAAAGATCGAGAAGGACTCCGACCGCGATTACTGGATGACATCCGAAGAAGCGAAAATATACGGCATGATAGACCAAGTGCTAACCAAAAACGAATAATAAAAAAACCGGGCTAAGCCCGGTTTTTTTATTTATTTATCTCAGCGTTTTGGTGTCCTTCTTCCCACTCATCCAGAAAATCGTTAATGTACTGAATATCCTTAACCCTTAGCTGCAAGGTTGATATTCCTCTGTAGGTATTCTCTGTAATGCTATAGCAAATACTAAATGGCATACCACGCCTAATTCCTTTATAATGGTTGGCCATTTGAAAAGCAATTCCCTGAAATACCTTTGGGTTATCCTCCTGAATAAGCGCTAGCTTAATGTGCTCCTTTTCGTTACCAACCAAACGGCTATCGCCTGTATCGTAAACATTTTCGGTTACAAAAACTGGCGACATATTGCCTGGCCCAAATGGTTGAAACTGTTTGAGTATACGGTAAAACTTGTCGTTTATCTCCCCAAAGTTAAGATCTGAATCGATATCAATTTGAGGGATTAGCATGTCAGGTTCAATATGATCGGCAACGTAGCGTTCAAACTTCTCAATAAAAACGGGTACGTTTTCAACTTTCATGGTAAGGCCAGCGGCATACATGTGCCCGCCAAAATTCTCAAGCAAATCGGAGCATGCCTCAACAGCCTGATACAAATCGAAACCAGGGACTGATCGTGCCGAACCTGTTGCCAACCCGTTTGACTCGGTGAGCACAACGGTTGGCTTGTAGTATGTTTCAATTAGCCGTGAGGCTAC
>CAZGQZ010000028.1:0-12214 GCA_964527985.1 uncultured Rikenellaceae bacterium
GTTGCACAGGGAAACTATGCTAATTTGGCCATTATAACTCATTCGGCATCGGAGTTTATTCTCGATTTTGTAAGGGTTATGCCAGGTTTGCCAAAGGCAAAAGTTCAAACAAGAGTTATTCTAACCCCCGATCACGCTAAACGCCTGCTGGCCGCATTAAAGGATAATGTTGCCAAGTTTGAGAGTAATCATGGACCGATTAAAGTTGGCGAAACAAACTCGGGTATTCCACCTTTCCCAATGAATTTTGGTGGGGGACAGGCCTAAGCAGATTGTATTTTGCGCTTAGCTACCCAAAATGCCATTGTTGATAGCAGTGCTGCTCCAATGCCAATGGGATAACCTACGGATTGGGGTAGCTTAAACCCTTCGGGTGCAATAAGAATATAGTTTGCTATAACAGCAGTCATGAAGATTGCTGGAATAAGCGTAATCCAATATCCTTTCTTCTCAACTAGCAGGTAAAAGGTAATAGCCCACAGCACAATTGTTGCAAGGGTTTGATTGCTCCATGCCATATATCGCCATATTATGGCGAAATCGAATTGCGTTAGCAAAAACCCAACCGTGAAAATGGGTATGCTCACTGCCAGTCTGCTTGATATTTTTTTCTGCTTAAAGTTCATGAAATCGGCAACAATTAGCCTTGCCGATCGGAATGCTGTATCGCCCGAGGTTATAGGAGCAGCAACTACCCCCAGTATGGCTAAAATGCCGCCAAGTTTGCCAAGCGTTGTATCTGAAATAACCTTTACCACCCAGGCTGCATCGTTTTGATGTGCAGCAAGTTCATGGTTAAGCTCTTTTACTCCTCCAAAAAATGCCATTGCAGCAGCAGCCCAAATAAGCGCAACAATGCCTTCGGCCACCATTGCACCATAGAAAACTCTTCGCCCAAGTTTTTCGTTTTTTAAGCAACGAGCCATTAATGGGCTTTGGGTTGAATGAAATCCGGAAATGGCTCCACAGGCAATGGTTACGAAAAGCATAGGGAAAACGGGAAATTCACTGGCATTTGCTTTCATGTTTACCATTGTATCAGCCGAAAGATTGACCAGATCATAGTTGCCTACAACCATTGCAATGCCAATACCAACAGCCATAAAAAGCAGTGCAGCACCAAAAAGCGGATATATTCTGCCAATTACCTTATCGATAGGTAACAGGGTTGCTAGAATGTAATAGGCAAACACTGCGTAAATCCAGAACGTTTTCGATAGAGTTTCGGGTGTTAAGCTTGCCAATATTCCTGCAGGGCCAACCATAAATACTGCGCCTACGAGTATCATTAGTATTACAGTAAATCCCCTCATGAATTGCTTAAATCCGTTGCCCAAATACTTTCCAACAATTTCGGGGATGCTTGCTCCTCCATCTCTGATTGAAAGCATACCGGAGAAGTAGTCGTGGACAGCGCCAGCAAATAGGCAACCAAAAACTATCCAAATAAATGCAATAGGGCCGTATACTGCTCCAAGTATTGCCCCGAAAATTGGACCTAGTCCCGCAATGTTCAAAAATTGTATTAGGAATATTTTCCACCAGGGTAGAGGGACATAATCTACCCCATCGTTATGAGTGTATGCAGGCGTTTTTCTTTTGGTGTCGATGCCAAAAACACGTTCAACAAACCAACCGTAGGTGAAATAGCCAATAATCAATATCAGAAGAGATCCAAAAAACGTAATCATTACTGCTGTTTTAGCAGCAAATTTAACCGTTTAGTTGTTACGTTATTCTTGTAAAATGCAGTTTTTTGGCAATGCTAATGAAATTTCTAATCTGATAGCAACTCCCATTCTGCACTGCTAAGCAATTGAAAGTAGGGGCTTGAGGTTTCTCTTTTTATCACTGTATTTGCAGGATAATCGACCTTGGTTAAGTAGAGACCTTGCGGATAAGCAGCAATCACTTTTTTAGGTTTTATCTCGTTGTTCAGTACTTTACTGAACTCATCAATAGAAATCTCACCTGAACCCACATCAATTAATCGTTGTACAATAAGCCGAACCATACCCTGAAGAAAACGATTTGCTTTAATCTCAAACCTCAGCATTTCTGCTTGTTTATTGGCAAAGAGTTTTGCTGAGTGGATATTGCAAATAGTGCTGCTATGCCGACTAGGGCAACGGCAAAAGTTTACGAAGTTAGTATGTGATGCAAGCATTCTAACTGCTTTGCACATTTCAGCAGTATTAAAACTATGCTGATAAAGCGAACTTAAATCGGCAAGTTGCGGGTCCTTTTTGGTGTGAATTAAATAGTTATAGGTTCTTGATGTTGCGGAGTGCTGAGCATGGACCGAATTTGCAACCTGATTGTAGCTGAGAATGCTAATATCGTTCGGAAGCATTTTGTTTAGCCTATGAGCTAGGTCAAAAGTGAGGGGCGATGCTAGATCGATGTGAAAGTAAAACTGACTAGCATGCACCATTGCATCGGTACGCCCACAGCCAATGCAAACTACACTTGTATGTAATGCTTTTGTAAGGGTTTCCTCAAGGGTTTGCTGAACGGTTGTGACTTTCGGCTGTCGCTGCCATCCGTGATAGGTGGTTCCTTTGTAGGCTATCTCAACTAAATAGCGGATTTTTGTTTGCATATTTTGCTAGATTTAGCATGGTGTAAAGCTAGCAAAATAGTTGTATTTAATGGCTAATAGGCTCGCTAAACAATGCCCTGTTCATGCATTTGGTGAACCATATCGGCCAGCGTTTCGTTTAGGGGGCGGTAGTTTAGTCCAAGCTCATTCTTGCTTTTCGATGTGTTAAACTTAACAGGAATCCCAACATTACGTTTAACAAATTTTGAAGAAACGCCAAATAGCCCACCAAAAAGCATGAGTAAAAACTTGGGCGCTTTCTTGCTTGGTAGCTTATACTTTTTAGGGAAGAGATTGCTGATGATTTGCGCAAGTTCAAGTACGTTGCCCGATCGTTCGGCTAGAATATGACGCCCTTTGGCCGTGCTATTTTCAAGGGCAAGAATGTGAGCAAGAGCCACATCTCGAACATCAACAAAACCAAACCATAAATCGGGTGCCCCAAAGCTAAATTTCCCTTTTAGCATGTCTTTCATAAACTGGATACTCTCCGAAGAAGAAGTGTTGGCTAAAGTTGGTCCCATGACGAAAGAGGGATTAATAACCACAAGTTCCCACTGCTTTTGCGATTTGGCAATACGCCATGCTTCGTTCTCGGCAAGTAGCTTTGAATAGGAGTAGGGTTGGTGTTCAGCTGAGCTGGTGGTGTTAAAATGTTCTTCGGTTAGCTCTTGTATCCCTTTCTCAACCAAATCAATATTGTCGCCATTAACAGCAGCTACGCTTGATGTTAGCACAACTTTTTTTACAGTTGTTGATGCGTTGGCTGCATTTAAAACGTTTCTTGTACCAATCAAAGCAGGGTCAATTAGCTCGGCTTTAGCATTACTAACCTTAAGTTTAAAGGGCGAGGCCACATGTATAATGGCATCGGCACCGTTTGCAGCCTGACCAAAGGCTCCCTCCTTTAGCAAATTTGCTTCAATAATTTCAATTGAGCCGTTTAGCTGGTTTGCCAAATCAACCAAATGTTTGTATTTGTCGGTTGCAGATTTATCTCTAACGGTTGCAATTACATGATAATCTTTTTCGAGAAGATATTTCACAACCCATGATCCAATATATCCAGTGGCTCCGGTAACTAGTATTTTCATCAGTATGTATTTTTCTGTTTAAAAAATTACGTTTGTTATCTAAACAAGTTACACTGGATAATGTTGCTTAACTTTGTATTGTTTTTAAACCTTTGCGTAATAGCAAATCAAAGGAGCACTTATAGTTTCGCTAATTCATTATCAATGATATTTAAAAGATTACGACAGTCGTCATATTTTGCCTATGTAGCATTGGCCTTTGGAATACTGTGTATTGGGTTTTCGGCCATTTTTGTTAAAACGGCTAACGTCCCTGGTTCTGTTTCCTCATTCTACAGGGTTTTGTTTGCTGGTGTTGCATTGCTTCCTGTTTGGCTAGCAAAGGGATATAGGGTTCCATCGGCTAGAGATTTATGGCTAATATTTGTTGGGGCTGCATTTTTTGCTTTCGACTTGTTCTTGTGGAATTCGGCAATACTGCTTACCTCGGCTGCAACGGCAACGCTATTGGCTAATAATGCTCCTATTTGGGTTGGGCTAATTTCAATTGTTGTATTTAGGCAAAGGCTAGAGGCTAAGTTTTGGGTTGGTTTACTTTTGGCCCTTATCGGGCTTAATATTCTTATAGGCCTCGAAGCTTGGCAAACAATGGATTTTAACAAAGGAGATGTACTTTCACTAATTGCTGGTTTCTTTTACGCTCTTTATCTTTTGTTTACACTCGATTCGAGAAAGCGGGTTGATACCGTATCATTTATGTTTTTTTCGCTCGTATTTATGATAGTACTGCTCTACGTTGCAACATTAATTACAGGCGATAGCTTATTTGGCTATACGAGTAAAACATGGTTGGCTTTGCTTGGTTTGGGTTTGGTTTCGCATTTTGGTGGTTGGCTCTCAATAAACTATGCATTGGGGCATTTAAAGGGTACTAATGTTTCGGTAACGCTTTTGTCGCAATCGGTGGTTACAGCATTGTTAGCAATACCCTTGCTTGGCGAGGGTTTGAATATGAACCAGATAATTGGCGGTTTGCTAATTTTAAGTGGAGTATATTACGTAAACAGGCGAAAACAAAAAGGCTAACCTTTTGAAAATATTCTGTTAATAGTTTCAATGAGCAAGTCTTTTTCAATAGGCTTTGAAAGGAACGCGTTACAGCCAGCATTTAGAGCAGCCTCTCTATCCGATTCGAAAGCGTAAGCGGTTTGAGCAATAATTGGAATTGTTTTGTTTTTGCGTCGTATTGCTTTTGTTACGTCAATACCATTAATCTTTGGCAATTTAATATCCATTAGTATTAAATCGATATTTGGCGTTTTGCCAAAGATATTAAGGGCATCTTCTCCGTCGACTGCCGTTAAAAGTTTTGCGTTTGAACTTGATAGTATTTCGTTGAGGAATTGCAGGTTCGATTTATCATCTTCAACAATAAGTATGGTTTTATTTGGCCAGTTAGGTAAAACTACGGTGTTGTTATCATCTTCCTCAAGTGGTTTTTCAACAGGAGCATAAGGGATTGTGAAGTAAAAGGTTGACCCCTTTCCGAACTCCGATTCGAGCCACATTTTGCCTCCAAGTAATTCGGCAAATGCCTTTGATATTGGAAGTCCTAAGCCCGTTCCTCTGCGACTATCGCTGGTCGCATCCTCAACTTGTTGGAATCTGTCGAATATAAGCTTATGGTCCTTACTCGATATGCCAATACCTGTATCGCTTACAATAAATTCAATTGAATTTTTCTTAATGGCGTACCCAATTTCAATTTTGCCTTTGTGTGTATACTTAAGGGCGTTTACAATAAGGTTATTTAATATTTGCTTAACCTTTTGCTCATCGCTTTCAATGGTTGATCTTGAGTTTGGAAGCCCTTTGCGCATGAGCAGCTCAATTCCTTTGCTTGTGGCCGTGTTGAGGTGAGTTTTGTATATATTTTCGATAAGCGAGTTTAGGCAGAAGATGTTTGCGTGTACCTTGGTTAGTCCCGACTCAATTTTTGATATATCGATAATATCGTTAATTATGGAAAGTAACTCTTGGCTATTGGTGTTAATAATATCGACATAATCCTTTCGTTTGCTCTCATCGATGTTATTTCGTTCGAGCAGCTTTGAAAAGCCGCAAATGGCATTCATTGGGGTTCGTATTTCGTGGCTCATATTTGCCAAAAAGGCCGATTTTAGCCTGTCGCTTTCTTCAGCTTTAGCCTTAGCCTCTAGTAGCTCAATGTTTAGCTGTTTGTATTCTTCATTCTGTGCTTCAATCTCCTCGTTTTGTTTTTTAATCAGCCTTTCAGTGTTTTTTCTCTCGGTTATGTCTCTTAAAAATGATTGATAGGTTCCGTCGGGCATTTGCCTCGAGTTCATTTCCACAATGGCTGTTGTTTTATCCTTTTTAACAATTACGCGTTCGTTTTTAACGGTCAACCCTTTTTTTAGTAAGTCGTACCTAAGCGGTACTCTGTTTATCTCGTCATCGTTAAAAAGGTTGGTTATGTTCAAGGTAAGGAGTTCATCTTCGGAATAGCCAGTTAACTTGCATGCTGCTTGGTTAACCAGAATCAGATTCCCTTTGCTATCGCCATGGAAAAAAGCATCGGTTGCTAGCTCAATTAGCTCTTTGTATTTTTTAAATTGGGCATCAACTTCGGAAGCTCTGTGCTTTAGGCTATTCTCAGCAATCTTAATGTCGGTGATATCGGTAATTGTGCCAACGTAACCAACGGTTTCGCCGTTGATTATTTCGGGGATAGCATTCCCCAAAACCCAAACGATTGTGCCATCGGGGCGAAGAAACCGGTACTCCGCCTCGGAGTTTTTGCTATTGCCAGAGTGCTCAGTCCATTGCACACTAATTCTTTTCACATCGTCAGGATGCACTGCTTTAAGCCATCCGTTATCCAAAGCCTCATTGGGTTGTAAACCCGATAGCTCGCACCATTTTGGGTTTACGTAGGTTGTCAATCCATCAGCCTGAGTTCGGAATATTCCAACAGGCGACATGTTTGCCAGTTTCTGAAATAGCTGTTCGCTTTGTTTAAGCTTTAGTGCCGATTTTTTTTGGTCGGTAATATCTTCGGCAAAACCACAAACAAATTCCTTACTGCCTATCTGGAGGTAAAACGATTTTATTAGCTTGCTGTGTTTTTTCCCTCTAGTATCAATATGAGCTGTTTCAAAAGCAGGTAGTTCGCCTTTTTTTAGCTCAAGGAAATGTTGGTGAAATTTTTTACCATAAACAGGATCCAATACATTCAGATTCTTACCATAAAGCTCTTTTAAGGAGTAGCCTAGGTTATTTTCAACCGATTTGTTAAAATACTCTATGGTTCCATCAGGGTTAATTAAATAAGCCTCTTGCCTTGCGTTTTCAACCATAAACTGAAACTGCAGCAGATCCTCTTCAATGGCCTTGTATTTTTCTACTAAAAGTTTAAGCTGCTTATTGGCTTCGTTAAGCTGCTTATTTTTTCTTCGTAGCTCTTTGGTTTTTAGCCTTACCCGGTTACGAAGTGTAACTATGAACGAAAATAGTAGTGTAATTAGCGCAATAAACGATAGGCCAAGGATTTTATATCGGTAAAGAAAATTCTTTGTATCGTAATGTTTTAGCCATTTGTTTAGCGATTTGTAGTAAACCGATTTTGGGTTGTTTTTTAGCTGAACCAACCTTTTGTCGATAGCATTTACTATTTCAAGGTTTTGGTTTTTAGGGAAAGCAAAATATATTTGCGAGGGTCTTAAAATTATAGGAACAGGAACAATATCCTTATGCTTATTCTCCGAAAAGTAGAAAAACCTAGAAGTAAGCATCGCATCGCTTTGACCAAGAAGTAGGGCTTGTGTCGATGATTTGTAGTCGGGATAAACTTGCAATGTAAAGCTAATATCCCATACGTCATTAAACTCGTTTACAAGATACTCATGTTGAACCGAACCCTCAATAACTGCAATACGTTTTCCGCTTAAATCAGTTATTGAGTTTATGGTTGAGCCCGATAGCATATATACTTCCAACCATGTATCGATAACAAATATATTATTGAATAAAAACTGTTTTGCCCTACTCTCTGAGTAGGATACATCAAGCAGGATATCAATTTTCCCTTCTTTTAAGCGTTCAATGTTGTCAATCCAGCTGCCGTATACATATTTTATATGCCAGTTTTCACGCTTAGCAATTTCTTCAATAATATCAACAAAAATACCCTTGGCTACTCCGTCATT
This sequence comes from uncultured Rikenellaceae bacterium, assembly GCA_964527985.1. Lineage (GTDB taxonomy): Bacteria > Bacteroidota > Bacteroidia > Bacteroidales > Tenuifilaceae > Perlabentimonas. Next base: position 7,863 of record CAZGQZ010000028.1, read on the forward strand.
ATCTATAAATACTTTAGGATTGTTTTGGTAAACCCCTACAGATAGCGTGTCGGTGTACCCGTATGTTTTAATCGAGACTAAAATTAAGGTTGCAAATAGAACCCTAATTACAGTAAACTTGAATATATTAAGTGTTTTTCTCAATGCAATAATTGTTTGGCTAATTGCTAAGTTATTAAATATTTCAGCACTTCAAAAGCATTTTGCTTATGTATTTGCATGCTAGAAAACTAACTAATTTATTTAGGTAAAACCTCCTTGGTTTAAATATGTTCGTAAATTAGCAATTAAAAATGCAAGGTTATGTATAACAGAATTATTACGAACATAAAACCCATGGGGTTTATGTGGGAAACAATTGACCCATTTTTATTTTGCGTTCATCATCTCGATTATTACCCTAAAGGGAATAGTGAAATGGGACCTGATGCATTGCTTGATGGCAGGTATTTAGGACAAGATTTTACCATTAAAGATGGTTGGCGCATGTACCACGGTGAGCGTATCCCTGGTTTCCCTGCCCATCCTCATCGAGGGTTTGAAACTATAACTGTTGTGCTAAAGGGGTTTGTTGATCATTCCGATTCGCATGGGGCTGCTGGGAGGTATGGGCCAGGCGATGTGCAGTGGATGACAGCAGGAGAAGGGCTTCAGCATTGTGAGATGTTTCCGTTGGTGAATGAGGATAAGGATAACCCGTTGGAGCTATTTCAAATTTGGCTTAATTTACCCAAAGGCAAAAAGTTTTGCGATCCTCACTATAAAATGCTTTGGGCTGAAGATGTCCCAACTATTAAGATAAATGATGCTAACGGCAGAGAGGTAGACATAACTCTTGTTGCTGGGATGTTAAATGGGATTAAGGCTCCTTTGCCTGCACCCGATTCATGGGCAGCCGATGAGAATAATGAGGTTGCCATATGGCCTGTTAAAATGCAAGCAGGAGCAAAATGGGTTATCCCAGCTGCCTCACCCGATGTGAGCCGAACGCTATATTTTTACAAGGGCGATAACCTTAAATTGGCGGGGGTTGATATTAATCCAATGAATTCTGTTGATATGCTTGCAGAACACGAAGTAGTATTGGAAAGTGGCGAGAAAGATTCTTATCTGTTGCTACTACAAGGTAAGCCAATTAGCGAACCTTTGGTTAAGCACGGCCCTTTTGTAATGAATACCCCTCAGGAAATTCAACAAGCTATACGCGATTACCATTCAACCCAATTTGGCGGATGGCCTTGGAGCACCTACGATCATGTTCATCCCCGGAATAGCGGCAGGTTCGCGAAATATGCAAATGGAAAGGAGGAGACTCCCTAATATAATCATCAAGTTAACGGAAAGGCGATAATTCATTTATCGCCTTTTTTTGTGAAACTATTGATAATTAAGGCTTAAGATTCTTTATTTAGAAAAAATCTAAATAAAACAGGATTTGGCTGAACACTTTCAATCTCATTATGTTTAAGAAAGTGTAAAATAACTTAAACAAATTAATTATGAAGAAGCTAACTTTTACTTTAATTGCAACTTTACTCCTTTCAGTAGGGCAGGTTTTTGCCCAAACTGCTAGAGTACAAGTTATCCACAACAGCGCCGATGCGGCTGCTGCTGTCGTAGATGTTTACCTTAACGGTGGTTTGCTAATAGATGATTTTGCATTTAGAACGGCCACTAGTTTTATTGATGCTCCCGCTGGTGTTGAGATTGATCTCGATATTGCACCAAGTATAAGTGCCGATGTTTCCGAATCGATATTTAATAAAAAGGTAACCCTTACTGAGGGTGAAACCTATGTTCTAGTCGCCTCGGGAATAGTATCTGGATCAGGTTACAGCCCATCCGTGCCTTTCGACCTATTTGTTTACCCAATGGGTAGAGAAATTGCATCGGGTGAAACCAATACCGATGTTCTAGTTTTCCACGGATCTACTGATGCTCCTGTGGTTGATGTAATGGAGCCTAATGCACAATTAAGGCTTGTAAATGATATGGCTTATGGTGCTTTCGATGGCTACCTCGAACTGCCAACGGCTGATTACTCATTGCAAATACAGGATGAAACTGGTTCAGTGGCTGTTGCTCAGTTCGCTGCTCCGTTGGCAACCCTTGAGCTTGATGGTGCTGCCTTGGTGGTTGTTGCTTCGGGTTTCTTAAACCCAGCCAACAATTCCGATGGCCCCGCTTTTGGCCTTTTCGTTGCGCTTCCTTCGGGCGGTGCCCTTGTTGAGCTACCCGCTGAGGATATTTCCACTGCCAGAATACAGGTTATTCACAACAGCGCCGACGCTGCGGCAAGCGAGGTTGATGTGTACCTGAACGACGCATTGCTGCTCGATAATTTCGCTTTCCGCACAGCCACTCCTTTCGTTGATGTTGAGGCTGGTGTTGACTTTACAGTAAGCATTGCCCCGGCCAATAGCACTTCGGTTGCTGATGCCATCGCCGATTTTACCTATAATCTAGCAGCAGAAAGCAAAAGTGTTCTGGTTGCCAATGGCATTGTAAGCGGCTCAGGATACGATCCTGCCGAAGCCTTTGATATTTATGTTTATGGCATGGGTCGCGAGGCTGCCACAGAGGCTAGCAATACCGATGTTCTAGTTTTCCACGGATCTACTGATGCTCCAGAGGTTACAGTATGGGAAATTGGTGCCGGAGCAGGCGAACTTTTCACATTCGACTATGGTGATTTTGCAGGTTACCTTGAGCTAGCAACTGCCGATTATGTTCTTGATATCCGTGCGGGCGGTGAGTCGGTAGTTGCGTATAGCGCACCACTCTCAACCCTTGAACTCGATGGTGCAGCCATAACAGTTGTTGCTTCAGGCTTCCTGAACCCAGCAAACAACAGCGACGGACCAGCCTTTGGGCTTTATGTAGCGTTGGCTAGTGGTGGCGAATTGGTAGAATTACCAGTTTACGAGGCTCCAATGGCTCGCATTCAAATTATACACAACAGTGCCGATTTGGCAGCTGAGACTGTTGACGTTTTTGTTAATGGCGATCTATTTGTACCTGATTTTGCTTTCAGAACAGCAACTCCATTTGTTGATGTTCCAGCAGAGGTTGAATTAGCCATTGATATTGCCCCTGTGGGTGCTGGAATTGAAGGTTCTGTTGGAACATTCAATGTAACTCTCGATGCTGATGAAACCTACGTTATTATGGCCAACGGAATTGTAAGCGCAAGTGGTTACGAGCCTAACATTGCTTTCGATCTTTATCCTTTTGCCGGAGCACGCGAAGCCGCCACCCAATCGGGCAATACCGATGTTTTAGTATTCCACGGATCTACTGATGCTCCTGAGGTTACCGTATGGGAAATTGGTGCCGGAGCAGGCGAACTCTTCACGTTTGACTATGGTGATTTTGCAGGTTACCTTGAGCTAGCAACTGCCGATTATATTCTTGATATCCGTGCAGGTGGCGAGTCGGTGGTAGCCTACAGCGCACCGCTCTCAAGCCTTGAACTCGATGGTGCAGCCATAACCGTTGTTGCCTCAGGCTTCCTGAACCCAGCAAACAACAGCGACGGACCAGCCTTTGGGCTTTATGTAGCCCTAGCCGATGGCGGTGACCTTATTGCTTTACCTGTTCACACATCAAGTGTTGCTGCTGTAGACAAGCTAAATAGTAGTTTTAGAGTTTATCCTAATCCTGTAAATAGCACATTGAATATTGAGTTTGAAGTTGATAGGAATTCGAGCGTATCAGTTGATATTTTCAATATTCTTGGAAGTAGGGTAGCTACAGTTTACCAAGATGCTAACTCGTTTGGAGGTAAACTGTTACAGTACGATGTTTCAACTCTACCTAGCGGAATGTACATGGTTACAATTACCAATGGCAAAAATAGAGTAGCACGAAAAATTCAGGTTTTGAAGTAATAGCTGAATCAACACAAAGAAAGAGCAGATTATTGTCTGCTCTTTCTTTTGCTATTTAATGGAGGTTTTAGCTGTAAAAATTTTTTTCAAATGCTTTAAACTCACCCCTTTTTAATACCAGTCTTTGCCAGGCCGATTTAATAAAGCCTAATCCGTATCCAAATAGCTGAACCCACGCTGCAGCAATACTCAATGTGGCAACGCTAAGACTTTTGTTTATAAAAAGTGAATGAGTAAACACTAAAGTACAATATGTTAAAGGGATAACTAAGAGTAAGGGAAATAAAACCGCTAAAAGAAAAATGAAAATCATACCTAATGTGAAAGCTGAAGGTAAAAGGTGAACGAATTTTAACGAACTGGGATGGAGCAGGTATAGATTTATACGTGCAATCCCCGAGTTAAAAACCTGTTTGTAAAATTGCCGAAAATTTGTGCGTCGCTTATGGTAAACATAGGCTT
>CAZGQZ010000028.1:12314-14641 GCA_964527985.1 uncultured Rikenellaceae bacterium
ACCTGTTTGTAAAATTGCCGAAAATTTGTGCGTCGCTTATGGTAAACATAGGCTTTAGGGAAGAGTCGGGTTGAGAAGCCTGCTTCAATAATTCGTAGGCTAAAATCTACATCCTCGCCAAAACGCATTTTTGAAAATCCTCCTGTTTTCTCAAAAACTTCCTTGGAAATACCCATGTTGAAGCTGCGAGGGTAAAACTTGTCAAGGCGTTCCCTACCGCCTCTAATCCCCCCTGTTGTGAAAAAAGATGTCATTGAGTAGCTTATGGCCTTTTGAATTGGAGTGAATGTATGATGCGATCGGTCGGGGCCCCCAAAAGCATCAATGGGAGATGATGCTAGCTCGTTATTAACTTCGCTTAAGTAATTTTGGGGGATAATGCAATCGGAGTCGAAAAAGATGAAGTAATTGCCTTTTGCTCTTTCAGCACCGTAGTTTCGGGTAGTTCCCGGGCCAGAGTTTGGTTTTTCGAAATAGCTAATGGTGAGCGAATCTTGATATTGGGTTACAATATCCTTACAAGGAATGGCCGAACCGTCTTCCACAATTATCACTTCAAAGTTTTTTGCCGTTTGTTTTGTGAGGCTATTTAGCAGGTCATCAACTTCATCGGGTCGGTTGTAAACAGGAACAATAATGGAGTATTTTGGGTGATTCATTACTTTGCATAATATTTTGCACAAATATAGCAGTTACGTTTTAGAAATATGGTGAATTGCTAGTTTACGGTGATGTAGTATTTCACTCTTTGGAATGTTTTCCTGTCAAGTAGTTTGTTGTCAACCACATCATTTAAACTTCTAAATTCGCCTGCTGTTTCTCTATAGTAAACAATTGCCTTGGCTTGGTAATCGCTCAGGTAAGGATGCTTTTTTAGGTCATTGTAATCGGCAAGGTTAATGTTTATTTTTTTAATACTTAGCGTATCAATATAAATGTTGGGAAGTATTTGCTCAAGCGACTTCTGGGTAAATCCGTATACCTCAGTAAGCTGATTTGTGCTATGGTACCCCCCCAGTAGATTGCGGTACGCAACAATGCGCCGAGCATAGCTTCGTCCAATGCCCCTAAGCTTAACTAGTTGGAGCGTGTCAGCTTTGTTTATTTCGATGAGCAACTGAGGTTTCTTTTCGATGGGTAAGCTATCGGTTTGCGCTAACTTTTTGCGCTCAAACTTACTTTCGTCAATTCTAATGAAAGGGGCTAAGCGGTTATACTGAGCCGAGTCGATTACGTAAATGTTGCTAAAATCATCCGAGGTTTTAAAAACGCCCCCTTTTGATCGGTAGTTCTCTACCACTTTTGCTTGCTTTTGGGTTAGCCCCAACCTTACTAGTTCGGATGTAGTTACTGAATTAGGGTCGAAATAGAATAGCTCGGCTTGCTTTGATGGAGGTTTCTCCTCTTCAATAAACGAGAAGGGTTGCTCAATCCTTTCCTTTGGTTGGCTAAGTGTGAGCACAAAGCTATCAACCTTAGCAAAAACATGCTGATTGGTTAACGGATTAGATGAATCGATAAAAGCACGATGCACGTATGGAGTAAAGGCTGTAATAATAACGAAAGTTAGAAGAAGGATTATTCCGTAACGTTCAAGTTTTGAGAATGTAAACCACTCTTTCCACATGCAGGTTAAAGTATTTTTCAATGTATTTTAAAAATACTTATTTTCTTCCATCTACAAAAGAAACTGCACAAAAAGGAGGATACGAAAATCTTTGCTATTGGCATTTAATTGGAATATCAAGACTATTGGGGTTTATATCAATTGCCTTTGCAAAGTAGCTTTTTGCCTTTTGCTTGTCGTTTTGTTTAAGGTATATTTTGCCAAGTGAGCAATATGCTTCGGAAAGCTTTTCATTATCGTTGTTCGCTTGCTCAATGTACGAATTAAGGGCGCTAATTCCTTTTTGAAGATTGTTCCCATGCACGGCAATGGCTTTACCCAATTCGAGCATTGCATCCGTTTCATCACTATTCTCAGCAAGAATTTTTTCGAGCATATCGATGGCTTGGGTAACCCTACCGATTTCGCCGTAAAAATTGGCAAGCTTGTATTTGTAGATTGAACTGTCATTTGAGGCCTTAACGGCTTGTTTGTACTCTTCCTCGGCAAGAATAAAGTCGTTGTCGCGCTCGTAAATCATAGCTAGGGCTGCATGGCCCTGTAGAGCATCAATTTCTTTTATATCGCTTGCAATAAGTATCGCTTTTTTTAAGCTTCCGCCCTGAACGGTAGGTAGCGTTATGTAGCAGTTGATAAGTTGGGTTTTAGTTTCAATGCTATTCGGATTGGAAACCACTTGCTCTTCGAGCAAATCTTTTTT
>CAZGQZ010000028.1:14741-17630 GCA_964527985.1 uncultured Rikenellaceae bacterium
TTAAGAATTCCAACCGAGGCTATTATAATAAAAACTGTCCCAATTATTATAAATATTGTGCTTAGCAACTCCTGTATGAACTCCATAGTTATTTGTTTTTTTTGCTGCGAAACAAGAAATATGCGAACGACATAGAGCCTAGAAATGTGATTAGCGAAAGCAGAATGGCCACATCGATAAATGCAGTATTGCCTGATATTACGGCATAAATGGCAATTAAGCTTATAACAATAGCGGCAAAAAGGTCGAATGCGGTTACCCTATCGGGAAGGGTTGGCCCTTTTATAAACCTAATTATTGCCAGTATTGAGCAAAAGCTAAGGAGTATAATTGTTATGTAAAGGGTAGTTTCAACCATGGTATTTACGAGTTATTGATAGTAGTTTTCGTTCAAATCCATTTTTTAGCTGCCGCTTTAGGCCCTCAATATCGCCATCCTTAATGTAAACGGCATGAACGTAAAGTATGCGTTTGTCTTCGGACAAGTCGATGCTGAGAGTACCAGGTGTTAACGAGATTAGGCTGGCAAGAAGCGTAATCTCAAAATCTTTGCGAGCATCGAGTGGAAGCGCAATTATTCCCGATTCAACGTACGATTTTGGAGTGATAACATCCCATGCAACAAAAAGACTTGCAACTACAAGCTCTTTTATAAAGTAGCCGAAAAGGGCTAACGCTCTGGGTATTTTTACAAAATGCGATCGGTCGTATACAAATGAGGCCAACCAAAGAATTGTATAGCAGGCAATAAATACCAGCAGGTTATTGCCAAAGTGATTTTCGATGCTTGAGAACTTAAAAAAAAGGAAAACAGCTAAAACAGAAATTAGCAGATGAATAATGTATGTATAAGCTTCTTTCATATTTTATAGGCATTAACTATTAAGTACTGCATTAATATAGGCCTCTTTGTTGAGCAATTGTTCTGCTGCACGCATCGAAAAATCGATGAAAGGTTCGGAGTAAACCCCCATAATTACTATAAGCAGCGTAAGCAAAACAACAGGTATAAGCATTAACCATTTTTTACGAATAAAGGAAGATTGATTCTCAAATTTTAGCAATGTCTCTACTGGTTTTGCTTTCCAGAATACTTCGCCCCAAATTTTTGTCATTGAGAATAGTGTTAGCAGGCTTACAAATAGCGAAATGGCAACAATTACATATGCTCCAGCCTTAATGCCGCCCAGCGCTAGCAGATACTTTCCCCAAAACCCCGAGAGTGGTGGCACGCCAGTAAGCGAGAATGCCGAGATAGCAAATAGCAATGCAATTAGCGGAAATGTATGGTAAACACCTCCCAGTTTTTTTAGGGCAAATGTACCGTGTGTTTCTTTAACCAATCCGCTAATTAGAAATAGGTTAGTTTTAACAAAGATATTGTGAATAGCAAAGAAAATGGCACCTGCTATTGCCAATGGGGTGTAAATGGCTAAACCCATAACCATGTACCCAATTTGGCTAACAATATGAAACGATAGGATTTTTCGAAAATCGATTTGCGCTGCGGCGCCAAGCACACCAACTACCATGGTAAAGCCAGCAAGAACAGACAGAATAACATGGATGTATTCAATATCTGAAGTGAAGATTAGCGTAAAAAAGCGTATGAGCGTATATATGCCAACTTTTGTCAGCAGCCCAACAATTAGCGACGAAATTGCAATTGGCGGTGTATGATACGAGGCAGGTAACCAGAAGAAAACGGGGAAAATGGCTGCTTTTATTCCAAAGCTAACCAGAAAGAAAATTGAGGCGAGGGTAACCATTCCTTGGTTCTCAACCAGTGGTAGCTTCATGGCCAAATCGGCCATATTGAGTGTACCAGTTAACCCGTAAAGCATGCCTATTCCTGCAAGGAATAAGGACGATGAAACAACGTTTATGGCCACGTACTTTATCGACCCTTCAAGCTGCGACCGTGCACCTCCCAATGTAAACAGCACAAACGATGAAACCAGCATAACCTCAAACCAAACGTAAAGGTTAAACACATCGCCAGCTAAAAATGCGCCTGTCAATCCAAAAACTAAGAAATGCAGTATGGGATGAAAAATACTTGAAACGCTGCTATTGAGTTTACTTCCCTCATAGTAAAGCGATGCAACGAAGGTTAATACGCCAGTTACAAATACTAATCCCGACGAAAATATATCGGCAATTAGGGTTATGCCAAAGGGAGCGGCCCAATTACCTGCCTGAAAAACTACAAATTCATCTTTTAAAACTGCTATTAAAAGCCATGTTGATGATGCTAGGTAAAGCGCCGACCCCAACAGAAACGTAAGCCTTTGGATGCGCGGGTTTTCCCAAAAGAATAGGCTAATAATTGCTGAAAGCAATGCGGTTATAAGTGGGTATAGAAGTATGCTCATGCTCATAAATATATGCTATCACTTAATCGGTGTTTTCAATCATATCGGTTGCATTTAGCTCATCAATATCGCTTGTACCCGTAACACGGTAAACCCGTTGCAAGAGCACTATACCAAATGCCTGAATGCCAAAGCCAATTACAATGGCTGTAAGTATTAATGCTTGGGGTAAAGGATCGGCATATGGTTCGGGAACATGTTCCATTCCTTCAGGAACTAGGGCAGGAGCACCACGGGTTAAGCTTGCAATTACAAAAATAAATAGGTTCGATGCGTGCCCGAGAGTAATAATACCAATTATAACCTTAACCAGCCCTTTTTGTAGAATTAGGTAAAGGGCTATAGTGTAAAGCAGGCCAACTATTATCGACAAAACAATATCCATAATCTAAAGGGTTGACATGGTGAATGTAATTTGAGTAACAATACCAATAACAAGAACAAAAACGCCAACATCGAACAGTACAGGAGTTCCTGGCCTACCGATAATTGGAAGATAAAAATCGGCCCAAAT
>CAZGQZ010000028.1:17730-19558 GCA_964527985.1 uncultured Rikenellaceae bacterium
TTTTATGAAAACTGTAGCAATTATAAGTACTGAGAAAAAGCCTACTATAGTGCTTATGTAGTTACGTAAGTTGCCGTTCTGAAAAAATCGTGTTTGTGCAGTTGCTACTGAAAGTAAACCGGGTATTAACTTTTGATACCCTGCAGCAGGTCCATACTTGTAGGCAGGTTGAATCTTTTTGGCAATGTATCTAATCCTAAACCGAACTCGGTAAAGCAAATAGCCAACCAAAATTGTTGCTAGGCTAAGTCCTAAAACAAGCGTAAAGCCATGCCAAAGCGAAAGTTTAAGCACATGCTCAACGTTAAGCACAACCTTTGCCGATGAGCCCAACAAGGGTTGAATCAGAAACTCAGCAAACAGCCCTCCAATTAAGCCAAGTGTGGCAAAAAGCATGGGGCCAGCAAGCATTAACTTAGGTGCTTCGTGAGCTTTTTTTGGAGTTTCCTTTGGCCTCCCAAAAAATATGGCGTAGCCAATCTCAATGGCTAAAGCGCAAAAAATTGCTCCGGTTAAAAATACGGCAGCTATAATAAGGATATTACCTGCCGAAAAGTGTATTGCTGCCTCGTACAGAATTTCCTTGGCAATAAATCCGAAGAAAGGTAAAACTCCTGCCATTGACATTGCCGCGAGCATTGCAGCATAAGCCGTATAGGGCATCTTTTTTGACAAACCCGATAGCTCGTTTACTTCACGGGTGCCGGTTTCGTGGTCAATATTTCCAGTTACAAGGAAAAGAGTTCCCTTATATAGTGCATGGGCCAAAAGAAAAACCATTGCTGCCTGAATAGCCAGGGTAGTTCCAATTCCAATAAGGAATACCATTATCCCCAGTGCGCTAATGGTTGTGTAGGCTAGTATCTTTTTTAAATCGGTGTACTGAATGGCAAGCAGGGCACCAGTTAGCATTGTTATGCCTCCAACTGTAGTAAGTATAGCTTGCCATTCGGGCGTATTACCAAAAATTGGACTTATGCGGGCTAATAGGTAAATCCCCGCTTTTACCATGGTAGTTGAATGTAGGTATGCGCTTACTGGCGCTGGGGCTGCCATTGCATTCGGAAGCCAGAAATGAAACGGAAATTGAGCCGATTTTGTAAAGGCGCCTATAAGCAATAGGAGTAGGGCAGGGGTGTACCATGCGTGCTCTTTAATAATATCGGAGCTGTTAAGTAGCTCGCTAAACTGGTACGACCCAGTAACAATGCCAGTAAGTATTATGCCTGCCATCATGGCTAGACCACCAAATACGGTAACTAGCATTGCCTGCAAAGCATTTTTTCTCGATGTTTCGCTCTCGTTATAAAATCCAATAAGCAGGTACGATGTTAGGCTTGTTAGCTCCCAAAAAACGAACATGCTAATTAGGTTTTCGGAGAGAACCAATCCAAGCATGGACGACATAAAGAGGTATAAGTAGATAAAAAACCTATCGAAATACTTGTGCCCTTTTAGGTATGAGTTGGCGTAAAGGAAGATAAACAAGCCAAACCCCGTTATTAGCAGTGCAAAGAAAAGGCTTAGCCCATCGAGGGTAAAGCTGAGGTTTATGCCCAGACTAGGAATCCAGTTGTACGATTGGGTTATGGTGTTATGTGCAACAACCTGAGGAATTTTTGAAGCAAAAAAGATAAAAAGCGTTGCCGGAAGTATGGAAAAGATTAAGCCAGATATACGCGGCACAATCCGATGAATTAGTGGAATTATTGTGCTTAGGATAAAGCCTGCTACGACTGCAAAAACCATTTGCGTAAAGTGTTTAGTTGCAAGATATCGTGGTTTAACACATTGTAAAAATAAATGTTCAACTTTGAATAGCCTAAAA
>CAZGQZ010000029.1:0-9798 GCA_964527985.1 uncultured Rikenellaceae bacterium
GCCAGCATTGCAAGAAGTATAAGAATAAAGTAGAAGATTGTTAGTCCTGACGTTTTTGTTTTTATTAGTTTGTCTACTGATTTGGTTAACGTTTCAGTTGATTTTAAAACCCAACCATCGACTTCAACCCTTTCTTTCCCTGGATCTCTATATGTCAAAATAGTAGCATGATCAGGCAAAAGCGTCATTTCCTGAAGTTTGTTAAGTGCAATGTAGATTTGAGCATTTTCAATTGCTGGGACGTTACTGGCAAAAACATCAACAATTTTAATGTCAGTAGCATCGAATGTGCCATTTGCATCGCGCCAACGAAGCGTAAGATAGTCTCCTTTGCTTATGTCCAAATCTTTAGCCATCATGGCACCAATTATTGCGGGAAGGCCATCAACCACAGTGTCAAGTTTTTGAGTTGGTTGCTTAAACAACGATTGATTGGGGTTAATGCCCTTTATTGCAATGGATTGCATTCTGCCCTGTGGGTAAATTGTTCCTTGGGCAATAAGAATAGGAATCATATCGCCCTGGGCAATTTCGTCGGCAAATTCGTTAGGGATTATTGCATGACTATCGTTAATTGTAAAAGGATCGTATGGATCGTATTCCTGATGCCAATACTGTCCACCACCTATCTGCCAGTCTTTCATATCGTGTTTTGCTTGCTCCTCCCAACCAATCATAACTCCATTCATCCAAATAATAATTACATAGGAGAACGAAAGTACAATCACATTTAGCCAGGTACGTAACCCTGCACCAATGAGATTCCGAATAGCAAGTTTTATCGCCAATTTCATTTTTCAACGTTTTTTTAGTTTGATTTCACAATCTCATCGTTATCCACCTTGCCATCGAGTAGAAATATTTTTCGATGTAAGTAGTTAATAACCTTTTCGTCGTGTGTTGCAAAAAGGAATGTGGTGTTCAACTCACGATTAAGTGTTTCCATTGTTTTTAGGATGTTGTGTGAGTTGGCTGCATCAAGGTTTGCCGTTGGCTCATCGGCCAAAACCAGTGAGGGCTTTTTTACCATAGCTCTAGCAATGGCCACCCTTTGGCATTCACCGCCCGATAGTTGAGGTGGTTTAGAGTTTACCTTATCTGTCAACCCAACCCATTCCAAAGCGTCCATTACCATCTTTCTTCGCTCTGACGCAGGCAGACTGAGCAGTAGGAGAGGGAACTCAACATTTTCATAAACAGTATGTACTTGAAGTAAATTGTAGCTCTGAAAAATAAATCCTAGGTTTTCTTTTCGGAGCTTTGCAGCCTGTTTTGTGTTTAGTTTACCGATGGAATTTCCAAGAACAAAAGCCTCTCCATCTGATGGGACATCTAAGGATCCTACAATGTTAAGTAGCGTTGTTTTTCCTGAACCACTAGGCCCAATAAGCCCACTAAATTCTCCCTTATTTAATGTAAGGTTTATGCCCTTTAGGGCAGTGAACTCACCTTTCCCCATGGGGAATCGTTTGGTGAGATTGTTGATTTGAATTATTTCCATTTTCGATTGCTATTTATGTGAACGCTGATTGAGTGATTGAGTGATTGAATGATTGACTATTAATGATTAAATACGATCATCATTTGTACTCCTTTTCCTCCAAACATATTACTTCCTAAATTTTGTTGTGGTATATCAAATGTATCTGGATTCCAGTAAGCCATTAAGTGGAAAGAAAATTTATTGTATGATCTTTGCCAATTTATAAAACTGTACACATCATGGTTTTCCCAGTTATAATAAAAAATACCACTAACGTTATCGAAAAGATTAACAGGGTAAGAGATTGACATTAATGAGAATTCGATAGGATTACTAAAACTAAAAGGATCAGCATCCGATGATGCCATTAAATGCTCGAAGGTTGTTAACAGACCATTCCCCAAACCGAAGGTGTAGTCTATACCGGCATTTAGAATGGTTTGGTTGGTTAACATCCCAATATTTTTTTGGCTACTTATCCAGGCACCTTCAAGCCATAACCCAACAATCCAATCAAGTTTAGTGTCAAATCCTAATCGATTCTCTGCATACTGATCAAAGTTAAACCCCATTATATCAGATAGCTCTGTATTGTCAACTAACCGATGATGAAAAGATAGGGCAGTTTCACCAATGCCTATTGGAAATTGGACTCTTCCACCAAACTCGGGCTGATTTTTTTGTGTGGGCATAGTTTCCCACCCCTTTAGCTCTTTATTTCCGAGAAGACCCCATATCCAGATATTCGCATTATTCAAAAAATAGTATCTTCCTAAAAGGCCCCAAACTCCATCGGTGAGTTGAAGAGGATCGCGAGGATCCATCTGGTCAAACCACATGAGGGGTCTTAACATGGTTGCTGAACCAAAATTGATCTTTTGCAATCCAGCCCTAATCTCAAATTGAGGAGAAGCGTAGCGAAGCCAAGCCCTATAGGGCTTTATGTCTCCTTCAGTTTTTCTGCTACTCATAACCGATCCGAATGTATTTGCAGATACTTCGATATCGAAATTTCGATTGGCCTTGAAATCATGGGTATAGTTAAGTTGAGGGATATAACGGCCACCAAACAGAAACTTGTCGTTGGTTTGGTTGTAATTTCCCCAGGCCGATAGTTGCCCCTTAAATATTAATGTATCACTATTTTGGCATAATGATAAGTTCGCCATGAGTATTAATACCAATATTGAAATCAGATTCTTCATAGCTATTTATGTGGAGTAATACCATATGTGAAAAGATTGGCAATCTCCATAATTAAATCTTGTGGTGTATTATATAATTTGAGAATATTTTCGTCCTTTATTAATTCCATTATTTTTTGAGAAAAGATTAGTATTATCTCTGGTTTAAAATCCTTTCGAAGCCAGCCTTCATGCTGCCCCTTCTTGAAGTCCTCAATGATCTCTGACCAAACCTCACGAGTTCTTTTTTCAATGTAGCCCGATACTTCTGTATCTGGGTTGTTATAGAAATCAACAAGAAATTCTTTGCTTATATCATTAGTCCCTTCGAATTTCATTTGCAACATACCTTTCACTTTTTCCGATGCTGGTATGTCCTGCTTCATTAACGTTTTAAAGTCTTTTATTGAATTGTCGATAACCATATCAAATACCGATTTTGCCAATTCAAGCTTGTTTGGATAAAACCTGTAGAATGTCATCTTACTAACATTAGCCTTCTCGCAGATCTCCTCTATGGTCACTCTTTTAAATCCATACTTCCAGAACAGCTCCTTTGAAGTATGAAGAATATCTTTATGTTTTTTACTTTTAATTTTCATAGAATGTTACGAATTATATGCAAATATACAAAAAAAGTATAATAGACATATATTAGTAATATTTATTTATAACCTTTAATAATACTTATAAGTAACTTGTAGTAAGATGAATAGGGGGCATTTGGTTAATATTTAATGAATTCGCAAACGGTTGCAATGATTAGCCTCATCGATATTGTTGATTAGTTATGCTCTTTTTAAGGTGCATAGTTTTATTAAATCTTTATATTTGCGACCTTGAAAAAGAAGTTTTCATTTTAAAGCATTGTATGGTAGTTTACAATAGGTTAACTCTGAGGAATGTTCTAGCAACATCGAGTGTTCAGTATCCCGATAATAATGCGCTTTCGTTTGTGGGTGAAAAGGCCATTAAGTATAGCGAAATGTCGATTATTGTTCGCAACATATCAAGCCTGCTAATTACTTTAGGTGTTGAAAAGGGAGATAGGGTTGCATTACTTGGAGAAAACAGCCCCAATTGGGGAGTCGCGTATTTTGCTGTTACCTGCATGGGGGCTGTGGTTGTTCCCATTTTACCCGATTTCTCAGAACTGGATGTTAAAAAGATACTTGAGCATAGCCAGGCAAAAGCGGTTTTCGTAAGCGCTAAACAGATTGATAAGCTCAATGTAGAAACAAAGGTTGGTTCGCCCGATGTTATCTTGCTTAACAATTTTAACGTGGTTGAGCCTAATACCAGTTTACCCGAAATTTCAATGGGCTACGAAACTCCTGAACCTGTTGTGAACCTAGATTTTATTGATTTAGATTTTGCAGAGCCAATGGAGGAGGATTTGGCCGCAATTATTTATACTTCAGGTACAACTGGCAGACCCAAAGGGGTTATGCTTAGCCATAAGAATATTATCTCAAATGCCCTTTCAACATTTCAGATTCAAAGTATTTCATCAACTGACAGGCTTTTGAGCATTCTTCCGTTATCGCATACTTACGAATGTACAATTGGATTTATAATGCCTATAATGAAAGGTGCATCCGTATTCTATCTGCAAAAACCAGCAACAGCCTCGGTTTTACTGCCCGCAATGCAAAGTGTAAAACCTACCATGATGCTCGTAGTGCCTTTAATTATCGAGAAGGTTTTTAGGGGGAAGGTGTTACCCGAACTAACATCAACTAAGCTAAAGTCAAGGTTGTACGGTTATAGCTTGTTCCGTAAGCTAATGCATCGCGTTGCAGCAAAAAAACTGCATAAAGCTTTCGGCGGTAAACTACACTTTTTTGGTATCGGTGGCTCAAAGCTATCGTATGATGTTGAGCGATTCCTTTTTGAAGGGAAGTTCCCTTATTCAATAGGTTATGGTTTAACTGAAACGGCTCCGCTGCTTACAGGATCATCCCCTAGCCTGGTTAAGTTTAGGTGTGCTGGAATATCACTGCCCGGACAAGAACTTAAAATTGTTGATGCTAACAGTGAAACTGGCGAGGGAGAAGTTTGGACTCGCGGAGCAAATGTTATGCTTGGTTACTACAACGATCCTAAGCTAACCAGTGAAGTGTTAACGCATGATGGCTGGTTTAAAACAGGCGATCTGGGTTATATCCGAAAGGATGGCTTTCTGGAGCTAAAGGGAAGGCTTAAGAATATGATTGTGGGACCAAGTGGCGAAAACATATATCCAGAGGATATTGAGGATGTGATTAATTCGCACTCACTTGTTTTGGAGTCGTTAGTTTATGAAATTGGGGGTAAACTTGAAGCAAAAGTGAGATTAAACTACGACCTGCTTGAAGCAAAATATACCGATTTTAAAGAAGTGGCAAAACAAATGCAAAACTCAATAAGCAATAGGGTAAACGATATAATGAACGATATTAAGGATCATGTTAATTGCCGTGTTGCAAGGTTCTCTCGTTTGTCAATGATTGTTGAGCAGCACGAACCCTTTGAAAAAACGCCAACGCATAAAATAAAGCGGTTTATTTATAAGTCGATGTAAGGGTTTACAGCTCTTCAAGCACTTCTTCGAGCTTAACGCCTCTGGATCCTTTTACCAGAATAAAATGGTTTTTTAATGGGTACTCTCTTAAATACATCTTTAGGCTATGCACGTCCTTAAACCAGTTTATGCTTTTGCTAATATCTCTGTATTCTTCTCCTACAGTATACATGTTGCTAAATAGTGTAGTGGCTTGTTTGAAGATTCTTTTGTGCTCCTCATACGAATACTTGCCAAGTTCGAGCATCTCTCCAAGAATAAGTGCTTTTGGCTTTTTGCTTGGGGTTGAGTGAAAGTTTGTAAGAGCAACTTCCATGCTGGTTGGATTCGCATTGTAAGCATCTAGTACAATTGTATTGTTAGCTGTATTAACTATTTGCGATCGGTTATTCGAAGGTGTGTATTCTGATATTGCTTCGAGGCAATTTTCAAGGCTAACGTTAAAGAATTGTCC
This sequence comes from uncultured Rikenellaceae bacterium, assembly GCA_964527985.1. Taxonomy (GTDB): domain Bacteria; phylum Bacteroidota; class Bacteroidia; order Bacteroidales; family Tenuifilaceae; genus Perlabentimonas. Next base: position 5,685 of record CAZGQZ010000029.1, read on the forward strand.
AACACAAATAGCAGCTAGTATATTCTCCACATTATACTCTCCGGCCATTTGGGTGCTTACAAAAAGTTTGGTATCATTTATACTAATTGAAAGGCTTAATAGGTTACTTTCAGGTTTATCTGCTTCAGCGCTAAGCAAATTGTTGTTGTACTCAATTACGTTGCTTAGTTTAAAATGATTGATGCGTTCGAGTAGAATTTGGTTTTTACTGTTAACGAAAACCGTTCCATTAGTTCTTGCTAAAAACGCGTATAGTTCCGTTTTTGCTTTCTTTACTCCTTTAAACGACCCGAAACCCTCGAGATGAGCTTTGCCAATGTTTGTTATTAGCCCATGAGTAGGTTGTGCTATTGAGCACAGTGCTTCAATTTCGCCAATATGGTTTGCACCCATTTCAATAACAGCAATTTGGTGTTGCTCATTAATCGATAGTATAGACAATGGAACCCCAATATGATTGTTCAGGTTTCCTTGGGTTGCAAACGTGTTGTAATTTTTTGATAGCACAGCTTGTAAAAGCTCTTTTGTTGTGGTTTTTCCGTTGCTTCCAGTTAGTCCAACAATGGGTATGGTTAGCTGCTCTCTGTGGTGTCTTGCAAGATTTTGAAGGAAAGCGAGGGTGTTTGGAACGAGAACAATTCCTGGCAAGTTGCCAATTTGCGGATTATCGCAAACAGCTAGTTTAGCCCCCTTTTCTAATACTTCTTTGGCAAATGAATTTCCATCAAAATTCTCTCCTTTTAAAGCGAAGAATATGGATTTCTCGTTTGCCAAACGGCTATCGGTGCAAGGCTTGTAGCCTTTTTTTATAAGGTCGTATACTCTACTTAGCGTTTCCATGGGTATTTATAAAAAGAGACCCCATTTATTCAATGAGGTCCCATTTGTAAATATTTATAAACAATACTATTGGTAGCCAGTTTGTGAACCAACTGCTTCCATTGCACAGCGGAAACCTATATCGTTGGTTGATGATTCTTCATCGAGGAAACGGCGTGTTCCGGGGCTTAACCAGTATGCTCTGTCGCGCCATGAACCACCTTTGTAAACCCTTACCTTATCATTTACCAATGATGACATGCCTTGTTGAGGCCTATCTTCGCGAGTGGTTTCTCCTTGGAAGTACATGCGGCTTGAATGTTCTCCTCTTTCTGCGCTCTCGTCGTAATACTCAATACTTGAGGCTAAGTCACCATCGAGATAGTTTACATAGTATGCCTTATTGTAGTTTCTTCTATCGGCAGCTTCTTCAGGGGTAACCTCTCTGTATTTAACACGACCTAAACTATCAACACTTTTAAGCGAACCATCCTCATTAGTATCTAAGGTCTTGAAAATATTACCACGGAAAGGTCTGAATTCATCAACATCTTCGAACGAGAGAGGACGATAAACATCAAGAACCCACTCATTAACGTTTCCTGCCATACAGTATAGTCCATAGTCGTTTGGCCAGTATGATTTTACTGGGCCAGGAATTGGCTCGTGGTCATTTAGCTTACCAGCAACACCCATATAGTCACCACGGCCACGCACAAAGTTACCCATCATCTCACCCCTGTCTTTTGATGAGCTATTACGTACGTTGTGGCCATTCCAAGGGTATATCTTTCTTTCAACCACTCTTTCGTCGTATGTATTGCCAATAAGTCCTGATGCTGCGTATTCCCATTCGGCTTCGGTTGGGAGCCTATATTTTGGGAGAAGTAAACCATCTTCAAAGGTAATACGTCTTCCTTCTTCCTCTCCTGGCTTTAGGCTAGGCTTATTTTTTCTTACCGAGGCTTCATACATGCCCAGTAGATAAGCATCTGTGTTAAAGTTTTCGGCATCTACTTGTTGTAGATCAAGGTTAATGTATCCCTCTTGAACTAGGATCATTTCGTTAACTCTGTCGGTACGCCATAGAGCATAGTCGTTTGCCTGAACCCAATTTACACCAACTACAGGATGATCGTTATATGCTGGGTGGCGGAAGTAGTTGTTTACGTAAGGCTCGTTGTATCCAAGTGGGCTTCTCCAAACAAGTGTGTCAGGAACAGCATTTTTGTATACATTTGGATAGGATACATAAACTCTTTTTAACCAGAATAGGTATTCGCGGTAGTCTACGTTTCTAACCTCTGTTTCATCCATGTAGAACGAGGCAACAGTAACCCTACGGGGTATGCTGTTCCAGTCATACATTAATTCTTGTTCAACTCTACCCATTATGTATGTACCGCCTTCGATAAATACAAGACCTGGGCCTGCTTTGGGTGAGTAGTTCTGAACAACCTCAAATCCACCATGATTTGGGTCGTTGTAATTCCAACCTGTTGTGGCTGAATCACCAGATTTTCCGCCAAAAATACTGCATGATGAAAGTGCAATAGCACCTGCAAACAGCAAAGCAATATAACTGTACTTTAATTTCATAGTTGATGGTTTTTCCTTTGGGTTCAACTGTTTTCCAACTTCAAATATAGAAATAATTGTATTAATTACACATTGTATCGATAAAAAAACTAAAAAGTGGGGCTATTTATTGTGCGTGTTTTTTTTCTCGACCTCTTTTTATACTCAAAAAACATGGCAAAGGTTACCTCGTGCGACGAAGTTTTTACGCCTCTAAAACCACTCTCGAAAATGCTAAAATCGTAACTGTATGCAAATGAGTACTTTTCGTTATGATAGCCTAATAAAAATGCAAATGTGTGGTTGAAAAATCCTATCCGTTCTTTTAACCATAAACCCGACTCAAGGCTGTGATGGCGCAGGTAGAGTCCAATATTCAGCTGCTTTACATCGAGCTGTTGTTGGTAGATGATATTTGGCGAAAGGATTAAACTTTTACGGAAAAGATACCTTTTGTATAGATTAAACGCAGCTCCTACTTGAGCAGTGTATTTTCTTGGTAAAATAATCTTGTTTTCACCGCTGCCTCCAATTTGTGGTTCCGAAAGGTGATGAACAGAGAATCCAAAGTAAAGGTAATCCCATTCGGCCAAAACTCCGGCAGCAAAATCGGGGGCAAATTTACTCTCACCAGAAAAACCTGGCGATCCAACAATATCACCATCATCGTTAACCATGTCGGGGAAAACGAGGTTTTTAGTGCTTTGCGATTTTAAAATACCACCAGCCTGAATGCCTCCTCTTACCTGAAAATTGTAGGCTATTTGAAAGGTGTAGGAGTATAGCAGGTTAGCAAATGTATTGTTAATAGCCCCAAGCGATTGCATGTCGTTAATTAGGCTAATGCCTAACCCGCTATTCTGTTCAATAAAAAATCTGTCGTAGCTAACGCCATAAGTCATAAATGGCGATTGCGAAACAAGCCATTGGTTTCGGTATGCAAGCTGTAAACGTTGATGCTTTGGGTGGCCAACGTAAGCAGGGTTGAGGTAAAGCTGATTTGAGAAGAATTGGGAAAATCCAGCATCCTGGGCTTTACCAATAAAGAGGGTTAGGGAAAGTGCTAAGGCTATATATAGTTTCTTGCTGTTGAGCATTTCGTTTATTAAGTTTTTCTACAACTCTACAAACCAAATTTTGTATAAACTTATTGTATTTAAATTTAACCTAGGATAATCAACCTAAATTAAAGGCTAACATTAGCTGTTACCAAAATAAAAAGTAATATTGTCCGTTCATAAATTTGCCGTTAAAGGTATATCAAACTTTTTGTTTATTTGCAAAGTTAAAACAATATTGTAATGTCTCGATCTGCTATTCTGTTGAGTTTGATGTTGATGTGTGCTAACACAATAGTTGCCCAAAAGCATTCGCGTACCATAAATTGGCCTTCAGAGCCATTAGTTAGCTATAATGTATCCGATGAGCAAGGAAATCATGTAAAGCCTTATCTTCGATTTGACGAAAACCTTGAATACCCTTTGGTTCCCATTATGATTCCTTATTACGTTGAGACTATTCCCGTTTCGGGTTTAGCTACCAATGCAGAGGATGTGCTGGTGGAACTATCCAATATTCAAACCGAAAGTTTAAGTGCTAGCGAGAGTGCTATTCTTTCGAAGGCTGAGATCGATAGCATTTCGAAGCTAAGTGTTGAGCACAATGTGTTTACCTCTCGTAACAATCGGTTTTTGCAGATTAGTATACCCGCGTTAAG
>CAZGQZ010000029.1:9898-18533 GCA_964527985.1 uncultured Rikenellaceae bacterium
AAGCAGCTTTCCTTTTTTAATAGTGACGATGCTATTGATGATTTGCAGCAAATACCCATTTGGGTTGAAAGGGGGAGCGACGGAACTTTTAATCAGGGCGATTATATCCTTTTTTATGCAAACGGCCCTGTGGAATGGTCAGTTAACGAGGGCGATACAATTTTTTCGCATCGGTTGCACGATTATGCATCGAAGGTTAGCTACTTTTTAACTACCGACATGCCTACACCATTACGAATTCCAACTGTCGATAATACTGCATTAACGCATAACCGTGTTTCAACAAGTTACGATGCGCTTCACTACTTTGAGGTTAACGATACAAACCTGATAAAATCGGGACGGCAGTGGTTTGGCGAAAGCTTCGAAATTTTTACGAGTAAAACCTATAACCTTCCGTTTAATCTGCCTGTTTCGGGAGGTAAGGCATACGTGCGGGTTCGTGCGGCTGCACGAACATCAGTATCGAGCACATTTTCGCTAAGGGCAAACGGCTCGTTTGTAGGGTCTATTCCTCTTTCGTCGGTTAACCTGTCCGACCAATATTCAACCTTTGCCTCGGTTGCAACCCGAACCTTCGAGTTTCCATACACCCAAGGCGAACTGAGTCTTGAACTTGAGTACAACAAGCCTACACCAGCAGCCCAAGCTTGGCTCGATTACATAACCGTTAATGCAAGGCAGAGCCTGTCGTTACAAGCAAACCAACTTCTTTTTAGAGATTTGGAGAGCGTTGGCGAAAGTAATATAACGCGCTTCGATATTTCCAGTGCTAATTCCGATGTGCTAGTTTGGGAGGTTACAAATTTCTTCAACCCACAAAACATCGAGTATACACTTCAAGGTTCTACTGCTCAGGTTAAAATATCAACCCAAAATTTAAAAGAGTTTATTGCCTTTAAACCCTCGCAAGGTTATAGCGTAAGCGTTGTTGGTAGTGTTGCCAATCAGAATATTCATGGTGTTGGGCAGCCCGATATGGTTATTGTTACGCACCCCGATTACCTTTCGCAGGCCAATGAGCTAGCGCAACTGCATACAAATTATAGCGAACTAAACGTAGCTGTGTACACCAATCAGCAAGTGTATAACGAGTTTTCATCTGGTACGCCCGATGTTTCGGCAATTCGCAATATGATGCGAATGTTCTATAAGCGAGCCTCAAACGACGATGAGCTGCCCCGATATTTACTCCTTTTTGGCGATGGTTCATATAATAATCGCTCAACATCATCTTCAAACACCAATAGAGTGCTAACTTTTCAATCGGAGAATTCGGTTCATGTCACGACTTCGTTTGTTTCCGACGATTATTTTGGCTTACTCGATGATGATGAAGGTGATGGAGTTGGGCTTCTCGACATTGGGATTGGTCGTATCCCTTGTAATACCTCAGCCGAAGCCAATACTGCAGTTGCCAAAATTAGACAGTATATGCTAGGCGAAAAGGGCAGCTGGCAAAATCAGCTTTGCTTAATTGGCGACGATGGCGATGGTAATTTGCATATGGATCAGGCCGACCAGCTTAGCGTTTTTGTTGAGGATACCTATCCGCGCTATAACGTTCAGCGTATTTTTTTCGATGCTTTCCCAATGCAATCCACTTCGCAGGGCGCACGCTATCCCGATGTTACTAACGCTATTAATAGTCGTGCAAATCAAGGTGCTTTAATAATGAACTATGTTGGCCATGCCAATACGCGTTGGTTAGCGCACGAAAAGGTGCTAATGATTAACGATATTCAGCAGTGGCGTAATTTCGATAGGCTACCCCTTTTTGTAACAGCAACCTGCGAGTTTAGTCGATTCGATGATCCTGCAGGCCGCTCAGCAGGTGAGCATGCTCTTTTCTCCGCAAGCGGGGGCAGCGTTGGTTTGCTCTCAACTACACGGGTAGTTTATGCTAACCCAAATTTCACCCTTAATAGGAACTTCTTTCAGCATGTTTTTGCTGAGCGCGACGATTATGTTGAGGGGCAAGGCGATAGGTATTACCGGTTGGGCGATGTACTCAGGTTGGCCAAAGTAGCCACAGGTGGGCAGGTTAATAAACGGAATTTCATGCTCCTGGGCGATCCGGCTTTAATGCTGCATTACCCCGATGTAAGCATGACAGTTGGCGAAATTAATGGCATTGCAATTACCCAAGAGCTCGATACGCTTAAAGCGTTAAGCAGCGTGCAGATAAAAGGCGCTGTTGCCGACTTAAATACCAAGGATGCATTTGTTGGCGAGGCCGAAGTGGTTCTGTTCGATAAAGTAAAGGAAATTACCACGCTAGCCAATAGAGGTGGAACGCCATTTGTTTTCAATGCGCGCGAGAATACCATATATAAAGGTCGCTCATCGGTTACTAATGGCGAGTTTTCAGCAAACTTTATAGTTCCAAAGGATATTGTGTATAGTTACGGCGATGGTCGGATTAGCCTCTTTGCTAGCGATGGGAGCAGTACAGGCGCAGGTTTTTTTGAGGAGGTTGTTGTAGGGGGTATAAGCGAAAATTTTGGCGACGATACCGTTGGCCCAGATATAGAGGTGTTTATGAACAACGAAAAGTTTGTGCCGGGTGGAACAACCGATACCAGTCCAAAGCTAATAGTAGCGCTAGCCGATAGCTCGGGTATAAATACAACAGGGGTTGGTATTGGTCACGATTTAACCGCAACCATAACAGGCCCCGAAGAGCGAAGCGTTGTGCTGAACGATTACTACGTTTCCGAGGTTGATAATTTTATGCAAGGTAAAGCCGAATACCAGCTAGCCGACCTACCAAATGGCGATTACTCGGTAACTGTAAAAGCCTGGGACGTATTTAACAATAGCTCGGAGGTTAAAGTTGATTTTACCGTTTTATCCGATACTAAGCTAAAGCTAAAGCACGTGCTTAACTATCCCAACCCTTTTACCGAGTCAACAGCGTTTTACTTTGAGCACAATCAACCTTATGCCGATTTTGATGTTTCTATACAGATATTTAGCCCTTCGGGAAAACTTGTAAAAACCATTGAGCAATACTGGCCGAGCGATGGGGGTTACAGGGTTGGCCCAATGCATTGGGATGGCCTCGACGATTTTGGCAGTAGAATTGGTCGTGGCGTTTATTTTTATCGCCTACGGGTAAGGCCTACCGATGGTAAAACTATTGAGGTTTACCAAAAACTAGTGGTACTGAAGTAAAAAATTAATTTTTCAATACTAACAATTCAACTATTTTTGCACCCAAATATTTTACTATGAATTCAAAGTTTTTTTCTGCATTACTTTTCTCTTTGCTATTAAGCAATTTACTTGCTCATGGGCAGTTTAACGAGGATGTTTCACTTACAGGAGGCCCAAATGCGCTAAAGGTTGCTGTACCTTTTTTAATGATTGCTCCCGATTCGCGAGCAGGATCCATGGGCGATGTTGGAGCAGCATCGGAACCCGATATTAATAGCCAGCACTGGAATCCATCGAAATATGCCTTTACCGAGAACCAATGGGGGCTTTCTCTATCGTATACCCCCTGGCTCCGAAACCTAATTAACGATATAAACCTAACCTATTTGGTTGGTTACTATAAGTTAGATGATCAACAGGTGTTTAGCGCATCGCTGCTTTACTTTTCGTTAGGGGAAATTATATTTACAAGTGAAGCTGATGAAGGAGCAACGCCAATTAAAACCCACAATGCTAACGAGTTTGCCTTCGATATGGCCTACTCCCGGAAATTCTCCGAGAAGATTGGTGGTAGCGTAGGTTTTAAATTTATCCATTCCGATTTAACTGGTGGTTTTGCCCAACAGGGTGAGTCGGCAGCAAAAGCTGGCCAGTCGTATGCAGCAAATATTTCTACCTACTATGAAACGCCCATTGTTGTTGATAAGAGAGATGGAGAATTAGCATTCGGATTAAACCTATCGAATATTGGTACTAAGCTATCGTATAACGACGATGCCACTAAGGATTTTATTCCAATTAACTTACGATTAGGTGGTCGATTTACGCTTGACATGGATGAGTATAATCAGATTTCGTTGCTAGTTGATGGCAATAAGCTGCTTGTTCCCACTCCACCTCGCTACGACGATTTTGATAACCCCGATTTAATTACATCGGGTATGGATCCTGATGTGCCAGTCATAACCGGTATGCTGCAATCGTTTTACGATGCACCAGGTGGATTTAAGGAGGAACTTCGTGAGATTAGCTACGGTGTAGGTTTTGAATATTCCTATTCTGGTCAGTTTGCTGTTAGGGGTGGTTATTTTGATGAGCACATGACCAAAGGGAATCGAAAGTATTTTACCATTGGAGCTGGAGTAAAGTACAATGTATTTAAGCTCGATTTTGCCTACCTTGTTCCACGGGCTGGGCAAACAAATCCTTTGGCAAATACAGTACGATTCACGCTTGGTTTCGATTTTGAAGACTCAAAGGGCAGACGCAGGTAAATTATGAGTTTTAGAGTAGGCATAGGTTACGATGTTCACCAGCTGGCCAAAGGTTATAAGCTATGGCTTGGGGGTATTGAGGTGTCCCACGTAAAAGGCTCGGTTGGGCATTCCGATGGCGATGTGCTTATTCATGCCATTTGCGACGCTATGTTGGGTGCAGTAGCCATGCGCGATATTGGTTATCATTTCCCCGATACCGATGCCTCGTTTAAAGGGATTGATAGCAAGGTTTTGCTAAAACGGGTGCAGTCGATTATTACCGATAAAGGATATACCGTAGGCAATATCGACTCAACAATTTGCCTGCAAAAACCTAAACTCAAAGATTTAATACCCGAAATGCAACGCACACTCGAGCAAGTGCTTAATTTGCCACAGGGAACTGTATCGGTTAAGGCCACCACAACCGAAAAGCTGGGCTTTGTTGGGCGAGAGGAGGGGATTTCGGCATACGCCGTTGTTATGCTGCAAAAAAATATTTAGCATGAGTAAGAAAACACTTGTGCTTGGAGCCAGCAACCGATCGGGTCGTTTTTCGCTGTTGGCAATAAAAAGTTTGGTTAAGCATGGGGTTGAAGTTATAGCCATTGGCGCCCGACCCGCCGAGGTTGAAGGCGTTAACATTCTCAACTACCCCGTTTTTCCCACCGATGTGCACACCGTTACGCTTTACCTTAACCGTTTTAAGCAGGAACAGTACATTGACTATATTATTGGCTTAAAGCCAAAACGTATAATTTTTAATCCGGGTACTGAGAATCCCGAATTGCTTAAGCAAGCAAAAGCGAATGGTATAGAGGTAGTTTTCGATTGCACGCTCGTTATGCTAAACGCCGGAAGGTACTAAAGCAACCAATCACTCACAATTCACTGTTCCTTCCGTCATCGCGAGCGGAATGAAATGAAACGAAGCGATCTCTACTTAATAGATTGGCCCCCCTGCTTCACCGAGCTCTCTCGTCTCGTTCTTGTTAACGATACTAGATTGGTTGCTTCTTCAAACTTCAAAAAGCGAAGTATTCATCACATGTCTGAGCAGCATGGTTACAGGCAGATCACTCACTCAGCCAATTTAAGTTAGGCTAGTCTAATGCCATCATCGTCAATGGAAATGAGCCTTGCCTTGTACAACGAGCCTATGGCTTTTTTAAACACTTTTTTGCTGATGCCAAGGTAGAAGTATATGGTTTCGGGTTCGCTTTTATCGGTGAGCGAGAGGTAACCATCGCTTTGCTTTAGTCGCTCGAGGATTGACTGGGATATTTCATCAACTTTCTCGTATCCGGGTTTCTGAAGTATAAGGTCAATCTTCTCATCATCGCGAATCTTTTTAACATAACCCTTAATGCTTTGTCCCACACGAAGCTCTTGGAAAACCTCGTTGCTATAGAGAACGCCCCAGTGCTCGCTATTTATGATGGCCGAGTATCCTAAGTCGGTTTTTGAGTATATAAGTAGGTCTACCTCTTGTCCGGCTTGGTAATTGGGTGGGGTATTGTCAATAAACTTTTCAATTTTGGCCGATGCGGCCAAGCGGTTAGTTTCGTGGTCGATGTACAGCGCTACAATATACCATTTGCCAACCTCCATGCGCTGTTTCTGCTCCTTAAACGGAACAAAAATATCTTTGGTAAGGCCCCAATCGAGGAACGCACCAGCACCGGTAACCGAAACGGCTTTAAGCTTTGCCACTTCGCCCAGTTTGAGCTTTGGTTGCTCGGTGGTGGCAATTATTCTATCTTCCGAATCGAAGTAAATAAAAACATCAATAGTATCGCCTATTTGAGTATCCTCAGGAACATACTTGCGGGGCAGAAGAATTTCGCCTTGTTCGCCACCGTCGAGGTAGCAGCCAAAATCGAGTTGCTTAACAACTTGCAACTGGTTTGTTTGACCTATGTTTACCATTTTGTTTTGGTTTTTTTGAGATTACGGCCTCCTAAAAAAAGCCTCAATATTTGGGTCGGATCCAGCATTGCCAAAATAGGAGAGTTCCCAATAAATAACACTATAGTCGCGTGTAAAGTGGCCTATTCCAGTTATGTCGTTATTTAAACTATTGGTGTAGTTAATTGTAATTGTTGTATCCTCAACGGTAGCCCAAACCTCAAATTCATAACCTAAGTTGTAAAGGTTTAAGAGGGTAATTTCAGCAGAGTCGTCGGGATTGTAATAGTTGATCTGTACATTATAATCGCGAGGCGAGTTTACACCAATGTTTTCAAAGCATCTCCAGGTACCCTCAATGGAGTTTTTTGGGTAGCTGTTTTCCTTTTTGCACGATGCCGCCATTAGCAAAAGCGATACTAGTAGTAGCGATAGTATGTAAACTCTTTTATTCACAATGAGAATATTTGACCTTCAAATTTCAGAAACATTTAACCTTTTTGCAATAGCAGCGGTAAATAATTCTTTTGTAAATTGATGAATATCAATATAATTTTATTTAGCATAGAAAAGAGGTTGCCAAATTTGGCAATCCTCTTTTCTAAATACGTGCTATTTCCTTAAAGCTTCATCAATTACCTTATCGTTGGCAATATTTGGGATTGTAACTTTTAGGTTTGGGGTTCGCTCCATTTCGCGCTTTATGGCAAAAATGGCTTCTTTGTTGCGTGCCCAGCTGCGACGTGCAATACCGTTGTTTACATCCCAATGAAGCATGAGCTTCAAGCGTCTTTGTGCGTCGTCCGAACCATCGAGGGTTAAACCAAAACCCCCGTTGATTACTTCGCCCCATCCAACACCACCACCGTTGTGTATTGACACCCAGGTTGCGCCACGAAACGAATCGCCAATTACGTTATGAATTGCCATATCGGCAGTAAACTGTGAGCCATCGTAAATGTTGGATGTTTCGCGGTAGGGCGAGTCGGTTCCAGAAACATCGTGATGGTCTCTTCCAAGTACTATAGGAGCCGAAATTTGGCCATTGCGAACGGCTTTGTTGAATGCCTCGGCAATTTTAATTCTACCTTCGGCATCGGCGTATAGGATACGAGCCTGTGAACCAACTACCAACTTGTTTTTGCCAGCCTCTTTTATCCATAGGATATTATCCTCAAGTTGTCCTTTAATTTCACTTGGTGCCGTTTTGGCAATTTCCTCGAGTACTTGTTGCGCAATACGGTCCGAAGTTTCCAAATCGTTCGGATTGGACGAAGTACAAACCCAACGGAATGGCCCAAAGCCATAGTCGAAGAACATTGGTCCCATAATGTCCTGAACGTATGATGGATACCGGAATCCGCCGTCGGGTGCTAGTATGTCAGCACCTGCTCGGCTCGCTTCAAGTAGGAATGCATTTCCATAATCGAAAAAGTACATCCCTTTGGCGGTAAGCGTGTTAACGGCTTTAACGTGTCGCCGAAGACTTTCGTAAACCTTCTCCTTAAATTTGTCGGGGTCGTTTGCCATAAGCTTATTCGATTCCTCAAGGCTAAGGCCTACTGGATAGTAACCCCCAGCAAACGGATTGTGCAGCGATGTTTGATCGCTTCCTAAGTCAACCTCTATGTTGTCATTTGCTAGGCGTTCCCAAAGATCGACAACATTACCTTGATAGGCAATCGAAACGGTTTCTTTGGCTGCCATTGCACTCTTAATGCGTGGAATTAGGTTGTCGAGATTATCAAAAACCTCATCGACCCAGCCTTGGCTGTGACGTACCTGTGTAGCCTTAGCGTTAATTTCGGCAATTACGCTAACAACCCCAGCAATTACCCCTGCTTTTGGCTGTGCGCCCGACATACCGCCTAAACCCGACGACACGAAGAGTTTTCCTCGAAGGTCGGTTTCGCCATTCTTCATCCTTTTTCTACCAGCGTTAAGCACTGTTATGGTAGTTCCGTGAACAATACCTTGTGGCCCAATGTACATGAACGATCCAGCAGTCATTTGCCCGTACTGGGTAACGCCAAGGGCGTTAAATCGTTCCCAATCATCCTTGCTGCTGTAGTTCGGAATCATCATTCCGTTTGTAACAACTACCCGTGGGGCATCCTTGTGCGAAGGAAACAAACCCATTGGGTGGCCAGAGTATAGGACGAGTGTTTGCTCGTCGGTCATCTCAGCTAAGTACTTCATGGTTATAAGGTACTGCGCCCAGTTTTGGAAAACGGCTCCGTTTCCTCCGTACGTAATTAGCTCGTGAGGGTGTTGCGCCACTGCATAGTCGAGGTTATTACTGAGCATTAGCA
>CAZGQZ010000030.1:0-18333 GCA_964527985.1 uncultured Rikenellaceae bacterium
GTCAATTTGTTGTCCGCTGTAGCGCATTAAACCTGCCGATGGCTGTCGTACATTAGCCTCAATACCCGTTAGGGCTTGGTAAACAATAAACCTTTTTTGAATTAATACCTTTTCAGGATGGTATGTATCGAAAATACTGAGTATATAGTTTCCCGAAATTTTTAGCTTAACATCGTTGTTTGGTATTTCAAGCTCGCAGTGCATGTAGCTCATTACGGTTCCGCTCGAAAAGCTAAAGTTTCGGATTTCGTTAACTTCAAAGCCATCAATATAATCGGAGTAGTATAAGCCTGAAGTTTCCCAACTGCTATTACAATGCGTAAGTGTGTATGAGTATGTTTTGGGATTTTCAGATATATCGTCGAATGTTAGCAGAATCTTATCGCTAGAGTTTAGCTCAATTGCTGGGATAGAGTAGTCGGTTCCTGATTTTTTTATCTTTACGGTCTTAATGTTTTCTGAATTTACAAATTCATGAGAATTTTTTTGGTCAGATTGAACAAAAGTCCCTGCCAAAGCGTTGTTTGCTGAATAACAGTAGAGTGCTATGATGCTAGTAAATACTGAAAATTTGAGCAACTTTATCATTTATATTACTATTAATTAATATGTTATTTACTATTGTGCAAGGTAATATAGGAATTATTGTTTTGCAAGGTAGTAAAGAATTTTGGCAATAGGCCGATAACTCATTAGTAGTATGTTATAATCAACGCGCTATTTTTTTAAGTTCAAGCATCCATTTAAATATGTGTATTGTTATATTTGTTGCTTTAAAAATTAAGTTATTTGTTACGAAAATAAATTCATAAATTTGTTTTACCGAAATCAATAATTATCCAAAATCATGCCTAAGGTACATAAGATTCGACGGGGTTTAAACATTCCCTTAAAAGGGGAGGCCGAAAAAGTATTTACAAGGGTCGATTTGGCCGAAGCTTATGCGGTTAAACCTATCGATTTTCCTGGCTTAACGCCAAAGCTAAGCGTTAAAGAGGGCGATAAGGTAAAAGCAGGTTCGCCGCTTTTTTTTGATAAGTATCGTCCAGAAGTACTATACACTTCGCCTGTTAGCGGCGAGGTACATATGGTTCGAAGGGGCGAAAGGCGAAAAATTCTCGAGGTAATAGTTAATCCCGATTCCGAACAAAAGTTCGAAGAATTTGGAGTAGAAGATACTTCGACGTTGTCGCGCGAGCAGGTAATTAACAAGATGCTTAATGCTGGAGTTTGGCCCATGGTTAAACAGCGACCTTACGCAATAGTGGCTAACCCCGACGATAAGCCTAAGTCAATCCATATTTCTGCGTTTGATTCAGCTCCCCTTTCACCCGATTTAGATTTTGCTGTGAAGGATGAAGCTGATGCTTTTCAGGCTGGGGTTGAGGCGCTAAAAAAGCTTACCGACGGTAAGGTAAATATCAACTTAAATGCTCAATATCCGCCTAGTAACGTTTTTACAAAGGTAAAGGGGGTTGAGTTTAACTACTTTTCTGGTCAGCATCCTGCAGGTAATGTGGGAATTCAAATACACCACATTGAGCCAATTAATAAGGGTGATATTATTTGGACAGTTAATCCTCTCGATGTAATAATTATTGGACGTCTTTTCCTAAAGGGTATTTACGATGCTACTAAGGTTATTGCATTAGCAGGTTCCGAAGTTCAAAAGCCTCGCTATTTCATCCTAAAATCAGGTGCAGCAATTAGCAACATAGTAAAGGATAATACCAATCAGCCTTTCGATAGGCTAAGGTTTATTAGTGGCAATGTGCTCACAGGTACCCGAATTGACGATAATGGATTTTTGGGCTACTACGATAATATGGTAACCGTTATACCTGAGGGCGATCACTATGAGTTTTTTGGTTGGGCATCGCCAGGTTTTAATAAATTTAGCCATACTAGGGCATTTCTTTCTAAGCTTATCCCTGGTAAAAAGTTCGCATTGCACACAAACCTTAACGGGGGCGAAAGGGCTTATGTTATGACTGGTCAGTACGAAAAGGTACTACCTATGGACATTTACCCAGTGCATCTTATTAAAGCAATTTTAGCAAAGGATATTGATAAGATGGAAAACCTTGGCATATACGAGGTAGCAGAGGAGGATATGGCACTTTGCGAGTATGTTTGTACATCGAAAACCGAGGTTCAGGCAATTCTTCGTGAAGGGATTGAGCTAATGATTAAAGAGCTTGGCGAATAGAAGTTATTACGCATAATAAAATAGGATATAATGAAATCGTTACGAAATTTTATTGATAAGATAAAGCCGAATTTCGAGAAGGGAGGGAAGCTTGAAATGTTTTACTCAACCTTCGAGGGGTTTGAGACCTTCCTGTTCGTTCCGAATAAGGTAACCCAGAAAGGAAGCCATATTCGTGATGCCATTGACCTAAAGCGTACAATGATTATTGTAGTTTTAGCGTTAGTTCCTGCTTTGCTATTTGGCATATGGAATGTTGGCTATCAAAATGCTTTAGCCACAGGTTCGCCAACCGAATTTTGGCCAATTGTGCTTTTTGGGCTAGGAAAGGTACTCCCAATTATTGTTGTTTCATATTTAGTTGGATTGGGCATAGAATTCACCTTTGCGCAAATTCGAAAGCACGAGATTAACGAAGGGTTTTTAGTTACAGGAATGCTTATTCCACTTATTGTCCCTGTTGATATTCCGCTTTGGATGGTTGCTTTGGCAACTGCGTTTACCGTGGTAATAGGTAAAGAGGTTTTTGGTGGAACTGGGATGAATATTTTTAACCCTGCTTTGCTAGCACGTGCTTTTCTGTTTTTTGCCTATCCATCGCACATGAGCGGCGATTATGTTTGGGTTGCTAACCTTTCAAAAGGCGAAGGAATTATTGATGGGTTCTCAGGTGCAACACCCTTGGCTAACGCAGCAGCTTACCAAATAGATAAAATCCCCTCGGCAATGGATATGTTTCTCGGATTCATACCTGGTTCCATTGGCGAAACATCTACCCTGGCAATACTTATTGGTGCGTTTATACTTATTCTAACGGGTATAGGAAGTTGGAAAATCATCGTTTCAACTTTACTCGGTGGTTTATCAATGGGATTAATTTTTAATGCTTTTGCTGTCAATCCATTCATGGAAATTCCTGCATGGCATCATCTTATAATGGGAGGTTTTGCATTTGGAGCAGTATTTATGGCTACCGATCCGGTTACGGCATCGCAAACCGAAAAAGGGAAATGGATATATGGTTTTCTTATAGGTCTGTTTGCTGTGTTGGTGAGGGTAGTTAACCCTGCCTACCCCGAAGGTATGATGCTAGCAATACTACTTATGAATGCCTTCGCACCGCTTATTGACCATTATGTGATACAGGCAAGTATAAAAAAACGAAAAAAACGTGCAGCAGCCGCTGCTAAAAACAGCTAAATGCTATTACTATGAAGAAGCAAAGTAATCTATACATATTCTTGTATTCATCTGTAATGGTTATAATTGTTGCAGCGCTATTGTCGCTAGCATCAACTGCCTTAAGGCCATTTCAGCAAAAGAATATTGAAACCGAGAAGAAACTCGATATCTTAAAATCGGTTGGCAGGGCAAGCGATGTTGATTCGGCACCCAACAAGCACGAATATGTTGGTAATGAATTTAACACCGTAATTGTTGAGCAACTTGTGGTGAACAGAAATGGCGAAAAGGTACAAGGCGTTGATCCCTTTACTGTTGACCTCAAAGTTGAGTTTGAGAAGCCAAGTGATAAGCAAAACCTACCAGTTTTTGTCGCTCAAATGGATGATGGAAGCAAAAAGTATATACTACCGCTACTTGGGCGAGGCTTATGGGGCCCTATATGGGGTTACATATCGCTAAACGATGATTATAATACGGTTTACGGAGCATCCTTTGCCCATAAGTCGGAAACACCTGGATTAGGCGCTGAGATTGCTAACGCCGATTTTCAAAGCCAATTTAAGGGAAAACAAATTTTCAAGGATGACCAATTCGTCTCCATCAGCGTAATTAAGGGTGGTGCTCAGCCATCAAATCCTCATGGTGTTGATGCTGTATCGGGAGGAACAATTACTAGTCAAGGACTTGAGGACATGCTTATAAGCTGTTTAGAAGGATATCAGGAATTTTTTAAAAATCAAAAGAAATAAGCCATGAGTGTGAAGATTGAAAGCGAACCTTTATTCTCGGCCAAGAACCTAAAGCTAATAACCGATCCAATTAATAAGAACAATCCCATAACCGTTCTGGTTTTGGGTATTTGTTCTGCATTAGCGGTTACGGTAAAGCTTGAACCATCGGTTGTTATGGCCATATCAGTAATTGCGGTGCTTACGCTTGCTAACGTAATTACTTCATTGCTTCGAAATACCATACCCTCGCGTATACGTATTATAGTTCAGCTTGTAATTATTGCATCACTGGTTATTCTGGTTGACGAAATACTTAAAGCTTTTGCCTACGATGTAAGTAAGCAGCTGTCGGTATTTGTAGGACTGATAATTACCAACTGTATAATTATGGGACGACTTGAAGCCTTTGCCCTAGGAAATAAACCTTGGCCTTCAACACTCGACGGTTTAGGAAACGGTATAGGCTATGGTATAATCCTGGTTATAGTTGGCTTTTTTCGCGAGCTTTTAGGTTCGGGAACTCTTTGGAACTATAGGGTAATTCCCGAATCGATTTATATAAGCAATGGAGGTTTCTACGAAAATAACGGATTGTTTATTCTACCTCCAATGGCGCTAATTATTGTAGGAATTATCATTTGGATTCAGCGCAGCAAAACCCGTGAACTAATTGAAAACGAATAATTCGAAATACTTCTGAATATGGAAAACTTACTAAGTATTTTCGTCAAGTCAATTTTTGTTGACAACATGATATTCGCATACTTTTTGGGTATGTGCTCGTATTTGGCCGTTTCAAAAACGGTAAAAACATCGGCTGGTCTTGGTCTGGCAGTTGTTTTTGTACTGGGAATTACCGTTCCGGTAAACTATCTTATAAATAACTATCTACTTGCCCCTGGTGCTCTTAAATGGTTAAGCCCTTCGCTTGCCGATATGGATTTGAGCTTTCTCTCATTCATCATGTTTATTGCGGTTATTGCCTCAATGGTTCAGCTTGTTGAGATGATTATTGAGAAATTTTCGCCAGCATTATACAGCTCACTTGGTATATTTCTGCCACTAATTGCTGTAAACTGTGCCATACTTGGTGGATCGCTATTTATGCAAGAACGTGAATATGCTAACATAACCGAAGCCACTGTATTTGGGTTAGGTTCTGGAGTTGGATGGTTTCTTGCCATAGTGGGTATAGCTGCCATTCGCGAAAAGTTAAAGTACTCAAATGTACCAGCACCTTTGCGCGGTTTAGGAATCACATTTATTGTAACAGGGTTAATGGGAATTGCCTTTATGACCTTTATGGGCATTAAGTTATAATCTGAAATCGAGATCACCATGATACTATTAGCATCAAATTTTGTAATAATACTATCGGCAATAGCAGTTTTTTTGCTTGTAATTAGCCTGCTTGTTGCTATTTTGCTTTATGCAAAAAAGAAGCTTACTCCGCAGGGAGAGGTTACTCTTACCATAAACGATGAGAAGGAGATAAAGGTTGAGCCCGGTAGTACGGTGTTAACAACGCTAAGCAATAATGGCATCTTTCTTCCATCAGCATGTGGAGGAGGTGGAACCTGTGCCATGTGTAAATGTCAGGTTCTTGAAGGGGGTGGAAGTATCTTACCAACCGAGGTGGGCTATTTTACCCGCCGACAGCAAATGGATAATTGGCGATTGGGCTGTCAGGTAAAGATAAGGGAAGACATGAAAATTCAGGTTCCCGAAGAGGTAATGGGTATTAAGAAGTGGGAGTGCGAGGTAGTTTCGAACAAGAATGTGGCAACGTTTATTAAGGAGTTTGTTGTTAAGCTGCCCGAAGGCGAAAAGCTCGATTTCCGCTCTGGCGGTTATATCCAAATCGATGTTCCGAAGCTTGAAGTTGATTTTGCCAAGGATATTGAGGTTGAACCAGAGTTCCGCGATGAATGGGATAAGTTTAATATGTGGGATTTGAAGATGAAGAACACTGAAGAAACCTTCCGTGCATACTCCATGGCAAACCATCCGGCTGAGGACAACATAATTATGCTTAACGTTCGTATAGCCACTCCACCATGGGATAAAGCCAAAAACTCGTTTATGAATGTAAACCCAGGGGTTTGCTCTAGCTTCATCTTTTCGCGCAAACCTGGCGATAAGGTATTTATTAGCGGACCTTACGGCGAGTTCTTTATTAAAGATACAGATAACGAGATGATGTTTATTGGTGGAGGTGCGGGTATGGCACCAATGCGTTCGCATATTTTCCACATGTTCAATACTGTTAAAACTGGCCGAAAAACAACCTTTTGGTACGGTGCACGCTCCCGAAGGGAAATTTTTTATGAGGAGCATTTTAGGAAAATTGAAAAGGAGTACCCCAATTTTAAGTTTAACATTGCACTCTCGGAGCCCAAACCTGAAGATAACTGGGATGGAGATAAAGGATTCATCCATCAAGTAATACTCGACAACTACCTTTCAAAGCACGATGCCCCAGAGGATATTGAGTATTACCTTTGTGGCCCACCTATGATGAACGATGCTGTTTTTAAAATGCTTTACGATTTAGGTGTACCCGATGAAATGATAGCATTTGACGATTTTGGAGGATAACTAAGTAAGGTTATTAAATGAGAAGCGCAGCTCTAGAGCTGCGCTTTTTTATTTTCCTTCAATGCTAAAATTTCAGCCTTCGATTTTGTAGGTTTAAGGTTAAACTCATCACCCAATGCTTGCATGAGCGAGAAGGCTTCATTGAAGTCATTTTTTATTTTTCCATCCAGAATGGCTTCTTTTATTGCTTCTTTAATAAGCCCTACGGGCTTACTAGGCCCAATGTTAAACATTGCCATTATCATATCGCCCGAAATTGGGGGCTGAAAATTGCGTATAGCATCCTTCTCCTCAATTTCAACTAGTTTCTTTCGTACTAGCTTAAAGTTGGCGAGGTATCGTTTAACCTTGGCATCGTTTTTCGAGGTTATATCTGCTTCGCACAGAAGCATCAAATCATCAATATCGTTGCCTGCATCGAAAAGCAGTCGCCTAACCGCCGAATCTGTAACATCATCACTCGAAAGCACAATTGGCCTAAGGTGAAGTTGTACCAACTTTTGAACATACTTCATCTTATCGTTGAGGGGCATTTTTAGGCGTTGGAAAACTCTCGGAATCATTTTGGCGCCAAGAAACTCATGGCCATGAAATGTCCATCCTTGCCCTTTGATGTACTTTTTTGTTGCCGGTTTGGCAATGTCGTGTAAAAGGGCAGCCCATCGCAGCCATAGGTTGTCCGATTTTTCTGCCACATTGTCAAGTACCTGTAAGGTGTGGTAAAAATTATCCTTATGATTGTGGTTTTCTACTTTTTCAACACCCTTTAATGAGCTAATTTCGGGGAAAAACTGCTCAAGTAGCCCAGTTTGCTCAAGCAACAAGAATCCGTTGGATGGGCGCTTAGCTAAAAGGATTTTGTTTAGTTCGTCAATTATTCGCTCCCTAGATACAATCTTCAGCCTTTCCTTGTTTTTGGAGAGAGCAGCATACGTTTTATGCTCAATATCGAATGCAAGTTGCGTGGCAAATCGAACGGCTCGCATCATCCTAAGCGGATCATCAATAAAGGTTGTATCAGGGTCTAAGGGCGTTCTTATGGTTCTATCTTTAATATCTTCCACACCGTTAAATGGGTCAACCAACTCGCCAAACGACTTCGGATGCAGGCTAATGGCAAGTGCATTCATGGTAAAATCGCGACGAAGTTGATCGTCCTCAATGGTTCCATCCTCTACAATCGGTTTGCGCGAGTCGGATCGGTACGATTCTTTTCTTGCACCAACAAATTCAATTTCCCAATCGCCTGCTTTTAGCTGCGCTGTTCCAAAGCTTTTGAATACGGTAACCTTTTTGTTTCCTAACTTTTTGCCAACTTGTTTAGCCAGCTCAATTCCCGAACCTTGTATTACAATATCAATATCCTTTGATGGTCGATTTAAAAATATATCGCGGACAAATCCACCTATAACAAATGTTGGCTTGTCCATTTCGCCAGCAACATCTGAAATTACTTGAAATATTTTATGATTTAAATGCTGTTTCATTGTTGAATATGACAGAGAAAATTATTTACCTGACAAAATTACAATAAAATGTGGGAGTTTTTTAATTTATTTCTTTGAGTTCAACATTCTTGCAATCTGCATTCTGAGATGTAACTGTCAGATAAACAGTATAATAAATGTTAATTAGGAGTGATGGTATTTTTTTATGCTAATTATGGAACACTCTTTGATATCGAAACATCCAAATAAATAGATATATAAATATAATTTAACTAGTTTATCATGAAATTACTCCAAACAGCTGTTCACGAGATTGAAACAGCAGCAGAACTCGAGAAGATTGTAAACGAGAGCGAAAATGTAATGGTATGCTGTGGTCGTATGGGCCCAATGTGTATACCGGTTTACGATGTTATGGAAGAGCTTGAAGAGGAGCGTCCTAACGTAAAGTTTTACTCAATGGCATTCGATTCGCCAGAAGCGGCAGTGATTCGCAATGCTCCAATGTGCAGTAGCTTTATGGGTTTGCCCTTTACCGTTTACTATAAAAATGGAAAAATGGTGAAGGCTACAACCAGCATTCAATCAAGAGAGCAGATTACAAATATTCTCGATGAGCATTTAGGGTAGCCTTATGGCTACTCTATTTTTAAACACAGATTAAAATGGATGAAGTTTTTGATGTAATGATAGTTGGTGCCGGAGCTGCTGGTCTTACAGCGGGTATTTACGCATCACGAGCAAAGTTAAATACAATTATCCTTAACGAAGGGGCCATTGGGGGGCAAATGGTTCTTACCAACGAGGTGGCTAACTATCCTGGCGTTGAAACCACAAAGGGCTTTGTGCTTGCAAGCACAATGAAAAAGCAGGCTAAAGATTTTGGTTGTAAAATCAAATCTAATGTCAAAATTGATGAGTACAACCTCAATGGGCCAATTAAAACAGTTAGGTTAACCGATGGTAGAACATTTAGCGCCAAATCAGTTATTCTTGCACAGGGTGGCCGACCACGCTCACTAAATATTTCTGGTGAAGATGAGTATAAAGGAACTGGAATATCGTACTGTGCAACCTGCGATGGTGAGTTTTTTACCGATAAGGAGCTAATAGTTGTTGGAGGTGGCAACTCAGCACTCGAAGAGGCTGTTACTCTAACAAAATATGCTACAAAGGTAACGGTAGTGCATCAGTTCGACCATTTTCAGGCTTTCGAACACGCCATTGAAGAGGCAAAAAGAAACCCTAAAATCGATTTTATTATGGAATCGGAGCTACGAGGTTTTAATGGAAATGGAAAACTGGAAAAGGTAAGTATTGAGCATTTACCATCGGCAAAGGTAACAGAAAAGCAGGTTGATGGGGTATTTATTTTTATTGGCTACTTGCCAAATACCGAAACGCTAAAGGGAGTTGTTCAACTCAACGATAAAAATGAAATACTAGTTGATGCTGATATGCGCACGAATATACCAGGTGTTTTTGCAGCTGGCGATTGCATTAACAAAAGGTACAGGCAGGTTACAACTGCTGTATCCGATGGAACAATAGCCGCTTTAAGTGCAGCTGAGTATTTACGAACGCAAAGCTAGATTGTTATGGTTGAGGTAAAATCGTATCCCGAACTTACAGCCGCTATGGCTAATTCCGAAAAGGCCTATCTGCTGATCTACAAGAGCGGAAGTCCGCAGAGCGAATGTGCCCATCAAAACCTTTTGGAGGCTGATAAAAGCTTTAGCACGCTTAAGGTTTTTTATGCCGATGTAAACAAAACCCGCGATATACATGTTAACTATGGCATAACAGCGGTACCTGTGCTGGTAGAGTTTGAGCAGGAGAGACCCAAGAATGTTATAAAGGGCTGCAATAACCCTGAGTATTACAAGGCGCTTTTCGACAACGCATTGTATCAAGCAGAAACCAAGGGGAAAGAGCATGAGCAGAAACGGGTAGTGGTTTATTCTACGCCAACATGCTCGTGGTGTAATACGCTTAAAACCTATTTGCGAAAGCAAAGGGTTGTTTTTACTGATATTGATGTGTCGAAAGATCAAAGATTAGTCGAAGAACTTGTTCGAAAAAGCGGACAAATGGGAGTGCCCCAAACCGAAATTGGCGGGGAGATTATTGTAGGTTTTAACAAAGCACGCATAAACGAGCTGCTAAACATTAACGGATAAGCGTTTGCAACTGTAAATCAATTTTTGTAAATTTATCAACATTGGTTTTATTATGAAAGAGTTACAACCAGTAAATCAGAATGTATTACTCGACCTTAGCGACGATAGGGCCGAGGTGAAAACAGCCTCGGGCATAATTATTCCCGATACGGCAAAAGAGAAAACAAATATGGCAAAGGTGGTGGCCATGAGTAACATTGATAACCCCGAAATTGCCATAGGTGATAACGTTTTGTACAATGGTTTTAGCGGAACCGAGCAGGAGTTTGAGGGCAAAAAGTATTTGCTAATCCAGTACTCCGAAATTCTTGCCAAGGTTGTCGAAACCGAAGAGATATAGAGAAGAGGGATACAACCTCTTGTAATTATTAATTAACCCAGAAAATAAAATTATGGTAGAACATTTAACAATGGAAACGTTTAAGTCGAAGGTTTTCGACTTTGAGAAGAATACGGAATGGAAATTTGAGGGCGATAAGCCTGCGGTTATCGATTTTTATGCCGATTGGTGTGGACCCTGCAAAATGGTATCGCCAATACTAGAGGAACTATCCGATGAGTATTCCGGCAAAATCAATATTTATAAGGTTGATACCGAAGCCGAGCAGGAGCTGGCAGGATTGTTTGGAATCCGAAGCATTCCTTCAATTCTGTTTATTCCAATTGACGATAAGCCTCAAATGGCTGCAGGTGCCTTACCCAAGGATACTTTTAAGCAAGCATTTAAGGATGTGCTTAAAGTTAGCTAGCTAATACCTACATTAAGGCAAACAGGTTGCCCAAAAGGAATTGGTAGCATTTATGCTACTTAAATACTTCATTTATACTAAATGCTTGAAGTATTTCCTTTTGGGCAGCCTGTTTTATTGTAAACCTTGTTTGCTGATGATAGCAATTACCGCTTCTCTTTTTCTTGACGATACAGGCACTTCTTGCCCAGTGGTTAGTATGAGCATCCCACCATCGCTTTTCTGAAAGCGATCAATGTATTTTAGGTTAACCATGTGACTTTGATGACAGCGAATAAAACCGTATTCTAATAGAATTTCCTCATAATGCTTAATGTTATGCGAAACGGTAATTCGTTTTCCGCAATGCAAATACAAATGGCAATAAGCGCCATCAGATTCAATTCGGGTTAAGCTCTCCGTTTTAATAAGATGAATATCATCGGCTGTTTTAACAACTATTTTTTTTTCATATTTCGAGTCGCTCGATAAATTGTGGAGAAGGGTAAGCAGCTCAATCTGTTTTGTTTGGCCAACCACATTCTGTATGGCCTTTTCAATTGCTTCCCTAAATTCAAGTGGGTTTACGGGTTTAAGTAAGTAATCCACTGCGCTAAGTCTAAAAGCCTGTACCGCAAACTCATCGAAAGCAGTAATAAATATTGTCTTAAAGTTGGGATGAGGGAATGCTTTTAAAACATCGAAGCCTGAACCATCGTCAAGTTCAATGTCAAGCAAAACAATATCGGGTTGAAGTTTATCGATACATTTAATTGCACTACTAACGTTTTGCGCATCTCCAACTACACGAATATTCGGAAAGAAATCCTCTAACAACTGTTTATGTGTATCAACAGAGGCTTGCTCGTCGTCAACTATTAGAATCTTTATCATTTGCATTAAAGCATTTTTTCGTTACCATCATCAGCAAATAGAAGCGGTAGCTTTAGCGAAACAATTGTTCCTTGCGTATTTATGCCAATTTTGGGTTTGCTATACTCCAGGCTTGCCTTACATTTAAATTGCTTGCATAAAACATTTAGCCTATCGCGTGTTATTTGAGTGGCAACAGATTTATGCATGCCCTCCTTTTTTATCTTCTGATTATCCATTCCCACACCATTATCGACAATTCTGCAAAATAGGTAGCCTTCCGATTGGGTGAACGAAATATCAATTTCTCCATCAATCCTATTTTTCTCAAAGCCATGGATAATTGAGTTTTCAACAAATGGTTGTACTATTAGTGGCGGAACAAGTATATCATCAGGATCATCCTCAATATTGAGCGTTATTTTATGTGTAAAAAGCTTTGGAAATCGGACTTTTTGCAGGTCAATGAAAAGGTTAATTGCCTCAATTTCCTTTTCCAAAGGAACCAGATTACACCTTGAACTGTCGAGAATGAACCGAATAAATTTGGCAAAATTTGCAACAAGTCCAGCTGCAACCATCTTATCAGCCCTAATTACCATGTTCTGAATAGCCGATAGGGAGTTAAAGAGAAAGTGTGGGTTCATTTGCGACCTTAGCAAACGATGTTCGAGAATTAGCCTTTGTTGCTTAGCTTTTAGCTTAGCATTGTAAACCCATAAACCAGCAGCTAGTAATGTTGATAGCAGAAGCAACGATATTGAAAGAAGCAGAAAACTCTTTGCCCTATTCTTCTTCTCCAGCACCGACGAAAGATTTGCCAGATAGCTAATCTCTTCGGTTTTCCTTTCGTCCTGATAAACAGCCTCGAGTCGCGAAATTTCGTTTCGCTTTTCAATTCCCATTATGCTATCGTTAATTGCTGAATAGAGGAGGTGGTTTTCGTAAGCTTTGTCGTATTTTTTTATACCAGCGTATGCTTTCGATAGGTGCTTGTATGCGTAACGCTGATTAACCAGCGCATTTGTTTGTTTTGCCTGTTCAAGTTGAAAATTTGCATACCTAATGGCTTCATCCCAGTTCTCTTGGCTTACAGCCAAATCGGCTAGGTTGCCATAAACCAAGGATAGGCCTTGCTTATTATCAACTTTTGTAAGGTTTTGAATTGCCTTGTCAAAATAGTTTTTTGCTGTGTGGTAGTTCCCAATGCGTTTTTCAAGTACTCCCAAGTTCGATTGTATCAAACCAATATTTCCTGTGTAACCATTTTCAATGCAGAAGTTTAGGGCAGTTTCGTAGTATGGTTTAGCCTCAATAAATCTTCCTTCCCCATTGAGTATGTTGGCAAGTGTTAGGCTACTAATGGCTATTCCTCGTTCATTTTTTTGCTCTTTGTGAAGGGCTAGTGCCTTCTCAATATATTCAAGCGCTTTGTTTGGTTCTCCAATTTCTTGATAAATATTACCGGTGTTTGTGTAGAATATTGCAATGCTCGTGCTATCGTTATTATTCATTGCAACGCCTACAGCATTTTGGTAAGTTTTTAGCGCATCATTAAAAAGTCCCAACTTTTTTTGTATTACGCCTTTTGAGTTGGTTATAGCAACGTAATCTTGAAGGTATTGAATTGAATTGAATTCTTTATAGTTCTCTACAAAATCCAGAGCTTCTTCAATTTCAATTAAAGCTTCGTTGAGTTTACCCGTATTAGTGTAAACAACAGCAGTTCCTCGTTTGGCTAGCGATATAGTTCGGTATTGCCATGTTGTGGTGCTATCAACATTATCATGCTTTTCTATTAGCTCATTTGTAAATGCTATTGCCTTTTTGTAATGCATTATAGCCGAGTCGGGTAAAATATCGGATAGGCTATCGGCCTTTGTAATAAGTTTTACAAGTGTTAATGAATCGGTTTGCTTATTATTACTATCAGTAAAAACCTCGTTGTTGCACGAAACAAAAAGCATGGCTAATAAAATTACCATAACTATAGCAGCGCTGGTGTGCTTAATAAGCTTTGCCATGTTTTTGTTTTTAAATATAAATTTACGGTGTTTGTAGTTATACAAGCGAATTTTTACCAATTATTTTTCACGCATTCAGACTATTGGAAAGAAATTGTGTATCCTAAATATTGCAATATGGTATATTCGGCATTAGGATGTTGCTTAGTAATTACTCGTTACTAATTGCGCTTATCAAAAAATTCTCTACGCTTTTAAAACTTTCCATTGCACATATATATATTGCTCATTCTGCAGGTTTTGTCAGTGTAATTTTGGTTGTAAAGGGTAGGTTTTGCTATTGCAGCCGATAGTTTCCTACCAATGTAAACACGATTATTAATTAAAATGACACTGACATGAAAAAAATTAAATTGCTGTACCTATTGTTTATAGGTATGTGGTTTTTTCTAACAGGATGTGAAGAGGAACCCTATGCTATGTTCACTGTTTCATCGCCTATTGTGGGCGTAAACGAAACGGTAACATTTACAAATTCATCGGAGGATGCTGACCATTACGAATGGTTTTTTGGCGATGGTGCAACATCAACCCTTGCAAACCCAACGCATAGCTACTCGCAGGAGGGAGCCTATATTGTTACGCTTGTGGCCTACTCAAAATCGGGTAACAAAATGGACGATGCCTACCAATTCTACCTTTTTGTTCTAACCCCACGCAATGTAACATTCACAAATCCAACTTACACACCAATTGAAATAACGCTTGACGGATATGGTTCAAAAACAATTCCTGTTGGCGGAAATACTACCTTTCAGGTTTTTGAATCGGCAATTAGCTTTAGCGCATCAACATCTGAGAAGTTCTCAAATGGGAATCCCCTAGCCTTAACCATTTCGTGGAGTGGAACCCTTGAACTTGCCAGCACATCGCAAACATTTAACCTTAACGTGGGAACAGAATTTTTTTATTTGTATACCACAAATGCATGTGGTTCCAACATAGGGCCGGTTTACTCAAACTACGGTACCTCATATCAGGTATACATAAATTGTACTTTACCCTGCGATGGAGTTAAGTACAACTTAGGTTACCACCATGCACGGGTTGGAAACGAACTGAGATGGTACATCAATAGCACCGAGTATTACTACGCCAATCAGGGCAATCATTTTAGCTATCCGAATGTGAGTAACCAGTCGGTTTGGATAACAGTTGGCGGGAAAGTTTCTGAAACAAGAGTTGATGAGCATTCCACTAGCATTGACGTAAATAGCCTACAAATGCCAATATCGATAGAATATGGAGTAGAAGAATATGATAACGAGGAAGGAAGTATCGATATTTTTCCTGTAAAGGCTGAGTAACAAACCAAAAAATATGATAGCGATGAAAACACCATATAAAATCTTTACCATTATAGTTGTTCTTGTTATATCTACAACTGTATCGTTTGCTCAGTTTGAGAATAAAGTAACACTTAATTTTTCGCTGGGAGCAATTCAACCCATTGGGCAAAAGGAATACATTTACCAAGCGCCCAACGGCTATTATACCAATACATGGCTAATGCCTTACCTGTTTTCGAACTTTAAGCAGGGTGCTTCTTTTACTGGTGCAGTAATGTTTAACCTCAATAGAGTATTCTCAGTGGGCGTTGGGGTAGGTGTTGAGCGAATTGGAAATTGGGAATATATTGATGAGTATACTGCAAATGGAGAGCGAATAGAGAACAATTTCCTTTCGTGGACAATAACCCAAGAGGATTACATCTTAGATGAGGGAGTAAACGAGCTAAACATGAACAACTTTAGCATCGGAGTATTTCCTCGGGTAAACCTAGCTTACGGAAAACGTTTTAATCCATACCTTTTTGTTGAGGTTACCTTTAACTACACCGATATAAACTATGTTGACAAGAGGAGGGATTCGTGGATTGAACTTGGAGGTTCCGAACAGGAGTACGACGATTGGTATAATAGCCTAACAAGTCCCTCGGCCTACAACAATACTCCTCAACGAAGTTTTGGCGTAGGGCTTTATCCTGGGTTAGGCTTCGATATAAACCTAAGTAGCAACATGGGCATTTTTATGCACGGAGGGTACTCGTTTATCAGTATTAATAAGAGCGATTTGGAGGATGCAAACCTTGAGCCCGAAAATTTTCATACTGCAAAGGTTGAGGTTGGCTTAAAGTTTAGCTTCCTAAGGTCAAAAGATATTTAGCTGAACACTTAAAAATGCATACCGCTATGGCAAAGAGGATAGTAGCATATTTCGCCCTGTTTATAATTGCTCTATCGGCAAATGGGCAGGTAAGCAAAATGAAAACATTCGGCAATAAACAGCACAATGTTATCACTTCGGCCATAAGTTACGATGGCTCATTGTTAGCCACAGCAGGTGATGATAATATGCTTATTGTTTGGGATTACCACAACGGCAATGTATACCGCAAGCTAGCCGGTTTAACCGAGTGGACCAAAACGCTAGCATTTAGTCGCGATGGCAAGATGTTAGCCTCGGGAGGGCGCGATAGCAAGGTGTACATTTGGGAGATTGATAAATCGGCCATAAAACATACGCTAAATGCGCATAGTGGCGATGTTTGTGCCGTTTGCTTTAGCCCCGATAATGCTTTGGTTGCCTCGGGTGGCGATGATAATACCATCCGAATATGGGATGCAAAAACTGGCCGATTGTTACAAACCCTAAATCAGCATTCTAAAAGCGTTACATCAATCGATTTTTGCCCAACAGGGCAAGCAATGGCTTCGGCTTCGGCCGATGGAACAGTGGTTATTTGGGATGTGGCAAAATGGATGGCAAATACAACCATTGATGCGCATAAAGGTTGGGTTCGTTGTGTTGCTTTTAGTCCAAACGGAACGCAGCTTGCAACATGCGGCGATGATAAGTATGTTCGAACATTCTCCCCCGCCGGAGCACATAAACTCGAAATGAAAGGGCACAAGAACTGGGTTCAGAGCCTTTCGTTTAGCCCCGACAGTCGCTTTATTGTTTCGGGATCGCACGATAAAACGTTTATAGTTTGGAATGCTGAAAATGGCGCTGAGGTATACAAATCGCCATCGTTGGGCGAAATTGTGTACTCCGTTGGGTTCAACCCAAAAGGCGAAAGTATTTTGGCAACTAACCTGCGAAGTAGCGATTTATCCCTTTGGGATACGAAAAGCCTAAACATTAGCTCATCGGTAGCACCATCTGTTACGTTAGCTTTGAGTGAACAAACCCAAAATCTTGCAAGTTCTTCAACAACTGCAGATAATCAACCCCCAATGCTCTCATTAAAACCAGCGGTTTTTTCCGATGCCAACAACAATAGCATTATCGATGCAGGCGAACAGGCATTTATTGATATTACCATACAAAACAGCGGCAATGGATTGGCCAAAGGGGTAAAAGTTTTTATTGCTGAGAACAATAGCTTAAGTGGAATAGATTTTAATCCGTATTACGAAATTGGAGATATTTCGGCTGGATCATCAAAATCGGTAAAAGTACCCATTTTGGCTTCGGAGGCATTACAAACAGCAAGCGCTAATTTTAGCATAACGGTTACCGAGAGCAGGGGCTACAGCTGCTCTCCTGCTCAGCTTGCTTTTGCAACAAAAAAGTTGGAAGTACCCATGGTTGTTCTTCACGAGCATGCTTTTACGCCAATAAACTCTGATAAAATTGCTAAAGGCTCCAAGTTCAAGCTTAGCCTAATTGTGCAGAATAAGGGCCAAGCCACTGCATATGGAATTAAAGTGCGGTTTGAGCTACCCGAAAATGCTTTTATTGTTAGCGAACCCGAGTTTTTTATTGCTCAGCTAACTACTCAGGAGTACAAAGCTATTGATGTGGAGATAATGACCAATTCGCGCTATATTCGCCCCGATGTGCCCATCGAGGTTTTTATAACCGAGTCAATAGGGAAGTATGGCGACCGAAAAATTGCTAGCGCAAGGCTCAACGAGGGAGCGCAAGGAAATTTAAACTCGCTATTCATAGCGCAATCGCCTCGTAATGCCGAACCTGTAACCCCAGTGTTGCAAACGCAAATCCAGTCCGATATTGATGTTGATATTCCGCAAGTGGCAAAACCCAACTCAAATAGGTATGCACTAATTATTGGGAACGAGGACTACTCATCGCATCAGCGTGGGTTAAACACCGAATCGGATGTTGAGTTTGCTGTGCACGATGCCGAAACATTTAAGAAATATGCCATAAACTTACTTGGCGTGCCTAACGAAAATGTCATTCTAAAAACAAATGCAACGGCTATGGAAATGCATAGGGCATTAAGCCAAATAAATACCATAGCCAAAATTAGCGAAGGAAAAGCAGAGATTTTTGTGATGTACGCCGGACATGGTTTCCCCGATGAGAAAACACAGGAGCCATACCT
>CAZGQZ010000031.1:0-2846 GCA_964527985.1 uncultured Rikenellaceae bacterium
CATGCCCATTGAGGCGCTTCGCAATGAGTTTAAGCGAATAGTTGAACAATCGGGGTTGTGGGATGGCGAGGTGGCAAATGTGCAGGTTACAAACTCAACCAACCATTCCCTTGAGGTGCGCTTTTTAATGAGCGCTGTCGATTCGCCTACGCTTTGGGATTTAAGGGTTTATGCCAGAGAGCAACTAGTTGGGTACATGCAGAAAAATCATCCCGACAAGCTACCCCGAGCAAGGGTAATTATTGGTAGTGAGGATGTAGGCAGTGAAAATGATCGCCCAGATCAGCTTAACTTTAAATAATTGGTGGGTTTATTCAATTTGATTTATGATACAAAGAGCATTTTACCTTAGCGTATTGTTTGTTCATCTTGTTATTGTGGCAGGTGCCCAGCCAATAGTTAACCATTTTATGGCTGTTCAGCCCGACATAAGCCGAGGCAGAGCGTTTAAAAGTATAACCGAAAATTCCGAAGTGCTCATTAGGGGGATTAAGCCAATACCGCATAAAACTGAGAAACTTTTTAATGCACACGGACTAATTATAAAGCAAATAGCATACAATAGTGCAGGGGGGAAAACTGGCGAAACCTCATGGGAGTACACCTCTTTTGGTAAGCTAATGCGAAAGCATTATAGGTTTTTTGCAAATCTTTCGGGCTGGAATGAGGAGGAGGTTGTTGTTGAGTGGGACAGCCTAACCAATTTGCCCACAAAGGTTGATGTTTTTAAAAACGGTAAAAAATCGCACTGGGCTGTTCTGGTTCTCGATACCTTAGGTAGAATTGAATCGGCCAAAGTGTTTGGTTCAACCGGTGGGCATACTTTTACTGAGAAATTTATTTACATTGAACCATCGAACATGGTAAAGGTAATGGTTTACAGAGCAAATGGCGTTTATACCTCGTCGTGGTCGTACCCCATTGATCCCCAAAAGAGTTTTACCTTTGAGTCTGTTTCCTGCTCATACTACCCCAATGG
This sequence comes from uncultured Rikenellaceae bacterium, assembly GCA_964527985.1. Taxonomy (GTDB): domain Bacteria; phylum Bacteroidota; class Bacteroidia; order Bacteroidales; family Tenuifilaceae; genus Perlabentimonas. Next base: position 980 of record CAZGQZ010000031.1, read on the forward strand.
CGATGTTATGCTCGAAAAGCTATCGGATGCTTCCAAGGGCGATCAGGGGTACTATTACGAGTATGAATATGATAGCCAAGGAAATTGGGTTGAGAAACGCACCTATCAGGTAAACCTTGGGAGGAATGATAAGATAAAGAAAAAAACACTTGAGCATAAGCTTGTTCGAAGCATTCAATACCATTAGCATACCAACATGATCTCTTTTACACTTCGACCCTTTTGTGCTGCGGATAAGCATTCGTTAGCACTGCATGCAAACAGCCATAAGGTTTGGCTGGGCGTTCGCGATATTTTTCCTTATCCATATTCTGTTACCGATGCCGAGGCGTTTATTGGATATGCCATGCAAGCTAAAAGCGAAAAAATATTTGCCATTGATATTAATGGCGAAGCCATTGGTGCAGCAGGCTTGCACCTGAAGGATGATGTACTTAGGTTAAACGGAGAAATTGGCTATTGGCTTGGCGAAAAGTTTCACAACAAGGGCATTGCAACGGGCGTTGTTGCTGAGCTGGTAAAAATGGCATTTAACGAGCATGGTTTACTGAGGGTTTATGCAGAGGTTTTTAGCAATAACTCAGCATCGGGACGTGTACTTGAGAAGAATGGGTTTGAGTTGGAAGCCCAGTTAAAAAACGCAGTGGTGAAAAATAGCGAAATACTCGATATGTATATCTACTCACGTTTAAATAATGCGAGGAGGTAAGAGTGTGAATTTAACCCCTAAACCAGTTTAGTTCGACTGTAGCTTTGTGAGTAAAAGGCCGTGTTTTTTTTCCTGTTTTTTCGTTTTTTTGCTCAAACGAATATTTTCGATGTGAGTAATAACGCTCCCTAGCATATTTGTTTGCAATGTAACAAACAGAATAAGCGAACCAAGCCAAATAACGGCAATATTAAACCAAATGGTATCGACTAGCTGATTGTTGAACCGTTTAACCGGAGCGTAAAAGTGAGCCCGACCCCAATTATGGGTGGGAATCATGTAAATGGGCTCAAACTTTTGGATTATTCTTCGGTCCGTTTCAAGGTATTTCACAACTTCGTTATTGTTAAGTAACCAGTCGGAAAGCGCTTTATTGTAATTTTTTTGTTTTAGGGTGTAAACAGCATCGAGGCCAATGCTATCAACCAAAGAGTTGTACACGCTGTCCTTTTTGTGCCGAGCGGCATCGGCAATTTCGCTAAAGGTTATGCGCATAAATATGAGGTATCCGGTAATCTCTTCGGCTAGGTTCTGGTTAAATCCTTTTGGGTTTATGCTCGATAGGTACTCAAAAGGAGGAACATCCTTATGCAAACTAAGCTGCAAAAGCTCGTTGTAAACAACTTCAAGGTTTCGTTCGTATCTTGAGGTTTGAATTTCATCGTGTTCGTAAAGTCGTGTGCACTCATCAACAAGGCTTTGTAGGCGAGGCACGAGGAAAGCAACCGTAAAGTGAGCGCTGCTGGCAACCTGCTCGTGAGTAAAAAAGTGCGCATTAAAGTGGTTCTTCTTAAACTGCTCAACAGCCAGTGCTTCGTATGCCCAGCGCGATACCATAATATCGCCAACAGCAGGTACGTAAACTCTTCGGGTTATGGCTGGATGCAGATTGTCAAATTGGACAACGGTGCCGCTTAGCAAAATTTGCGGAACCAGAATAAACGGAATGGTAATGTAAATTGCAACCACCGAGTTTAGGCCAGCGCTTATGTTTAATCCAAGCATATTTGCAAAGCAGGTGGTTGAGAAGAGGATTAACCAGTAGTTGAATGTCATCCCCTCAATTTCGAGAATTGTATTTCCGATAAGCACGAATAGCCCCATTTGTAATGCCGATAGCGCAAACAGGTATGTAATTTTTGCATTGAGGTAGCTAAA
>CAZGQZ010000031.1:2946-17897 GCA_964527985.1 uncultured Rikenellaceae bacterium
AACGTATTGCCTGTTGGCCAGTTTAGATAGGAAATTGCGTATGCTGAAAATTTTAAACTGAACCTCGATATTGGGAATATTGAAGAAGTTTTTTGGCAGTATTGCTTTGTGTTTCTTTTTTTCGACGTGTTTTTCAATGTCCTTCTTGTACAGCTCGTTCCATTCATGTGGAGAGCGTTGGCGCTTGAGTGTAACCTTTCCCTCTTGGTCAATTATTTTAGCCTCAACAATTTCAAGTATTTGCTCTGGGTTAATCTCACCGCAATTTGGGCATCCGCTTTCGGTTGCGTTTACCCTTGTTGCTTTTGATTTAAAGTATACAATTGCATCCTGAGGGTTGCCCGCATAAATTGGGTAGCCTCCTCTGTCGAGCACCCAAAGCTTATCGAATAGTCGGAAGACTTTTGAAGAGGGTTGGTGAATGTTTACGATAACCAACCGACCTTTATTGGCTTGATTTTTTAGCAGGTTCATTACCATTAGCGAGTCGCTAGACGATAGTCCGCTGGTAGGCTCATCAACAAACAGAATGCTAGGCTCACGCATAAGCTCAAGCCCAATGTTAAGCCTTTTGCGCTGTCCCCCGCTTATCATTTTGTTTAGTGGCGAACCAACTTTAAGGTCTCTAACCTCCCATAGGTCGAGATCGTCGAGCACTCGCTTTACGGTATGCCTAATTTTAAACTCGGTAAAATTGCTAAAGCAAAGCTTGGCATTGTAGTATAGGTTTTGGTAAACCGTGAGCTCTTCAAAAAGTAAATCATCTTGCGGAACGTAACCAATAATGCCCTCAACAGCCCTGTGATTGTTATGAATATCGAACCCGTTTATAAGTACGTGTCCGCTATTGGGTTTTATTTTGCCCGTAAGTAGGTTGAGTAGTGTCGATTTACCTACGCCACTTCCACCCATTATGCCAATAAGCTGACCCGACTCCTCAGAAAAGCTAAAGGTTTGAATGCCATTTTCGCTATTTCTAAACTTAAATTCAACGTTTTCGGCTGTAAAAACGATACGCTGCTTACGGGTTGTTCCGTAGTACCAGGAGGTAAGGTCGGAATAGTATATTGTATTGGTGTTTGGTCCTCGTACAATGGCTCCTTGTTGCATTAGGTAGGGCGTTCCCGATTCAATAGGTGCTCCATCTAAAAACAGTTCGGCGCTGCCAAAATAGCGAACAACAAAGGAATGAATTGAGTCGATATGAAGAAAGCTAAGCTTGCCCTCAATCGATTCGTCAACTCTTAACCTGTCCTCAAGGAGCCATCCGGGTTTGTTTTCTTCAACCCACATTCCTTCGAGCCTATCGTCTGTTAGCTGAGGTTTACTCTCGATAGTAAGCAGGCGCTTCGGATCAATTTCTTCACAATCGGTATGTAGTACAAAGTACTTGAGCTCTTGCATTTCGGTGGGCTCAATGGAGAAACTTCGTGATATGGTTTCAACTATGGTTTCTTCTATAGGGCTTATTTTATTGTCCTTACTTATGTACTCAAATACCTTTATTAGAATTAGCAAACGCTCGTTTAGCGGAAGTTCCTTTCGGAGGATGAGGCAAACTTTTTCGGTGTATTGCTCAATGGTCTTATTTTGTTCTTCTGTCGTTTCGTTTGTTTCATTGAAATTGCGGGTGTAAAAATCGAGGTAGCTATCAAAAAGGTTTATGTAGTCGCCTATAATTCGTGTGCTGAGATGTTTCGAAAGAAATGCCGTTACAAAAACCCGACCCTGCTTTTCAGTTTTGGTAGCAGTGGCAATTAGTGCGTAAAGCTGAACAAGCGCGTTAAGTATAGCTTCCCTCATGGTTAAACACCTAGTATTGGTATATTGGGGTTACAATTTACAAAGACTTCTTTATTTTTCAATTGCTGTACACCATATAATTAAAAAAAGCCTGCAGAAACAGGCTTTTTTTAATTATATTTTTTATTAGCTATACTAGCCAACAATTCCTGTTCGAATTGTAGTCACTTCTTTTTCAATTGCGTCAAATTGCTCTTGAGTAACAGCCTCGCCTTCTACTTGGTCAAAAATAGCTTTAAGGGGCTTTAGGGTTTTCATCATTTCTGAAATAATCTCATCCTCAGCAAAAGGCTGCATTAGCTCAAATAGCTTGTTGAGCGGATCTTTTTGGTTTGCAATAATGGTTAAAAAATCATTATTATTCTCGCTTGTAACAGCAATTTGGGTTGTTATAAATAGGCCTTCAATCCAGCTACCTGTCATAACTAATAGCGACACGTTATCTTTACCTTCGTTGAGGAGGAATTCGTATGTGTCGTAAAATGAATCGGTGATAATTTTAATCAGCTCGTCTTTATTATCAATGTTATCCTCAACGCGCTGTGCAAAGTCTTTATTAAATGCAGTTGAAATTTTTAGATCGTCGATAAGCTTTTTTGAAACGTTTAGGTAGTTCATCGTTTCTTGCTTCATTTGGTATGTGCTAGCATAGCTTAAATCGGCACCATACACACCAAGGTTAAGCGCTTTGCTCTTTTCGGTGAAGTACTTATCAACGTTTTCAGTTGGGTTGTTAAGACTTATGATATAGCTTGCGCCAGCTTTGTCGAGCATTTTAATAACCTCAAATGCAGTTGGAATAGGGTATTTGGTTATGCTTTTAAAAGTTTCCTCTTTGCTAATGTCGGTTGTTTCGGTTTCGGCTTGCTTTGCTCCGCCCCCACAGCTGCTAAGCGTAAAAGCTAGGGTTAACGAAGCAGCAACAATCATAACCTTGCTTGTTAGCGGTTTACTCATGGTTGTTCTCATATTGGTATGTTTTATTATTGATTAATCTAAAGGGTATTGTGCCCGCTAATTTATGAAAAAAAGATGACCCTAAAATAAAAACCGTGGTAAAAAAGTCTTGTCAATTTGCTATCGGTAATCTTTTTAATTTTTACCTAAAGCACAATTCTATCTAACTCCTTGGATAGTTGAGTTTTAAGTTCGTAAATAGTTTTTAGCCTAATAAGGATATCATTTACAGCATCGGGATTACTTTTGGGGTCGATGCCTTTTAGTTCGCTTTGTAAGTTGGCAATAACCATATGCATCACCTTACTTTTGTATACCATAATGGTTTTGGGAATAGCCGAGTGTAGAAAATCAATTTCGTCAACCGGTTGGGCGTTATGCTTTTTCCAAATCTTGCTTAGCTTATGCTGAGAGGTTAGCAGGTTAACAGCTAGCTGGCTAATCTCAAAATCGCGATGGTTAATAAAATACCTACTATCAAATTCCTTTTCCGACTCTAAGAGCTGCTTGTACTCATCAAAAACCTTTTTGTAAATAAGGTTTTTAAACTCAAGGTCATCATTGAGTATTTCGCTAATTATATGCTGCCCAACGGTAATTTTTGTGGGGGTTGATAGCTCATCGTCGCTCGGTATTTCAAAAAATACCTCCGAACCGTATTTAAGCAAAAAGTATAATATCTCTTTTTCTTGCTCTTCGCAATATATGTTTTCGATAAAGCTCGGTAAACTTGGCGTTTCTTTAGCCGTTTGAATGCCCTCTGTTGGTGCAGTCTGTTGGACCTTGCCAAGTATCTTATCCATTTTAGCCTTGCGGTGTTTCGCCACTTCGGCGTAAAGTATTGCCTCATCAACGTTGAGTATGCGCGTGCACTCCTTAATATACACTGAGCGTGTTATGCTCTCGGGTATAACAGCAATTGACCTTACTATATCGCGAATGAGGTTGGCTTTTTGTATGGGGTCGTTTTTAGCCTCTTTTAGCAGTAGGTTTGCCTTAAAGTTGATGAAGTCGACCTCGTTTTCGGCAATAAAATCGAGTACTTGCGATGCGCTATGCGATTTTGCATAGCTGTCGGGATCTTCACCTTCGGGTAACAGCAAAACTTTAACGTTTAGTCCTTCCTCAAGTATTAGGTCTATCCCTCTAATTGAGGCTTTTATTCCTGCGGGGTCGCCATCGTATAGCACGGTAATGTTTGGAGTAAATCGTTTTATGAGCCGAATTTGATCGGGGGTTAAAGCTGTTCCCGAGCTGGCCACAACGTTTTCAATACCCGCCTGATGCATCGATAATACATCGGTATAACCCTCAACTAAGTAGCACTTGTCGGCTTGCGTAATGGCTTTTTTGGCAAAGTAAATGCCGTACAACACATGGCTTTTGTGGTATACTTCGCTTTCGGGGCTATTGAGGTATTTTGCTGCTTTGGCATCGCTTTTCATTATGCGACCGCCAAAAGCAATTACCCTTCCACTCATTGAGTGGATTGGAAATATAACTCTTCCAAAAAATCGGTCGAAAGCAGAGCCATCGTTTCGTTCAATGCTTAAGCCGGTTTTAACAAGGTATTCCATCTTATAGCCTTGTCGCTGTGCTGCTTGGGTTAGCGCATCGCGCTGCTCAAGGCTGTAGCCAAGTTGAAATTTCTCGATGATATCATCCCTAAAACCGCGCTCTCGAAAATAGCTGAGCCCAATGCTTTTACCCTCGCTATGCTTGTGCAGGTTATCGCTAAAGTGGCGCTGAGCCCAGGCTGTAACCACCATAAGGCTATCGCGCTCGGTGCGTTGTTTAAGCTCTTCGGGGGTAAGCTCTCGCTCTTCAAACTCAATGTTATACTTTTTGGCAAGATACTTTAGGGCCTCAACATAGCTCATCTGCTCGTGCTCCATTATGAAGTTCACGGCATTTCCCCCTTTTCCGCAACCAAAGCATTTATAAATTCCCTTGGCTGGACTAACGGAGAACGAAGGAGTTTTTTCGTTGTGAAAAGGACATAACCCAATGTAGTTAACCCCCCGTTTTTTTAGCGATACGTAATCTTTTATCACCTCAACAACATCGGCGGCTGCAATTATTCGGTCAACGGTAAGTTGGTCTATCATTGGATTTTACGTTAAAGGCCCTTTGCTTTTTGTAGGGCATAAAGGTATGAAAAGAATGGGTTAATTCTATGTTGAGTTATCAACAGGTGCGGGTTACGATTAAGCCTAGGTTTTATGTATTTTATTGAGGCTTTACGCTATTTTTGCTATTTATTCGTTACTTAGCATACAAACAGCTAGCCATTGATTCGGAGGGTAACCATAGCACTTCTTTTCCTTGCCTTAAACTTTTGCTCATTGGGGCAGAGTTTGGATAACTATAGGCATAGGATAGTGGCATTGTCGGCCGATACAATTAGGGTCGATTCGCTTAGTATAATTCCCGGAAGCCTTACAATACATTCTGCGGAGGGGAATAGGATTGATAGCTCTCTTTTTTGGGTAAGCTACGTGAAAGCTGAATTTATTCCAACCAAAAAACTCCTGCTTAGCCACGATTCGCTCTATTTTGAGTATAGAGTTTTTCCTTTGCTACTCGAGGGGCAGTTCGCAAAGCGTAAATATGCTGAAAGTCTTTCGCCCGACAGCCTTTTAGGGCGCTATGCTGTATCCCCTGGGTTACAGAATGAGCAGGAATCGCCCTTTGGCGATCAAATTCAAACTAATGGCTCAATGGCTCGGGGCATACGTTTTGGCAATACACAGGGTCTTTCGGTAAACTCAACCCTGAATATGACCTTTGGCGGCGAACTCAATAATGGGTTGATGATTGAGGGTGCTATTTCCGATCAGTCAATACCCCTTCAACCCGACGGTACAACCCACAGGCTCGAAGAGTTCGATCGGATTTTTCTTAAAGTTCATCGTAAAGGGTTTGCCATTCAGGCAGGCGATATTGATTTGAGCACAGGAGGAAATGGAGAACTGCTCACCTTTAACCGTAAAGTGCAGGGGTTGGCCTATCAAGGAAAGTTTACAGATGATGAGGATACCCTCTCGGTAACTGCTGCATTTGCAGTGCCCAAGGGGAAATTTGTACGTAATCAAATACAGGGCATTGAAGGAAATCAAGGGCCCTACAGGTTGAGAGGGAATAGCGGAGAACCTTACATTATCATCCTTTCGGGTACCGAAAGGGTTTACGTTGATGGGTCGTTATTGCAACGTGGTGAGGATTTTCATTACACAATTGACTATAACTCTGCCGAGCTAACCTTTACCCACCGAATGCCTATTAACAGCAATAGTCGTGTGGTGGTTGAGTTTGAATACTCCGAGCGGAGCTATGCACGGTTTAACACATTTGCTAATGTTGATGGTCAGAAGGGAAAGTGGCACTGGACCATGTCGGTTTTCTCCGAGCACGATAGCCGTAACCAGCCTTTTGATCAAGAGCTAACCGATGAGCAAAAGGAGCATTTGGCAAGCATTGGCGATAATGAGGAATTAGCCTTCTATCCTCAAGCTGATTCAGTTGAGTTCGATCCGGAAAGAATTCTCTACCAAAAGCTTGATACACTGGTGGAGAGTGTGACCTATTCCATCTTTAGGTATTCAACAAATCCAGAGCATGCCGCATATCGAGTTTTCTTTTCGTTTGTAGGTGAGGGTAACGGAAACTACATCCCCGATTTTGGCTCGGCAAACGGAAGGGTTTACCGTTGGGTTGCTCCAGAAAACGATGTGCCTCAGGGAAGCTACGAGCCTGTTCGTAGGCTGGTTGCTCCGCAAAAAAGGCAAATGGTACACGCAGGTGTTTCGCATCGATGGGAAAATGGCTCTAGCATTGCTGGTAGCTATGCCTTAAGTAATACCGACCTAAACACCTTTTCCAACCTTGATGTAAATGACAATATTGGGCATGCGTTTTTGCTATCGTATAACCAGAACATCAATTTGAGTAACCAAAAAGCTAAGGCCAAAATTGGTGCTAGTGCACTTAAAACATCCAATGGGTTTAGAAGTATCGATAGGTTTAGGCCTGTAGAATTTGAACGAGATTGGAGTATATCGCAACCACTTAATGCGGGAAGCGAACAGCATCTAAACTTTTGGACTAGCATTGAGCAAAGCAAGAGGTTATTCGCTGAGGTAAAAGCCGAAAACTTTACCGTTGCCAATTGGTATAAAGGAACCAGGGTTAGCACCAATAGCTGGGCAAAGCTAGGCTGGTTTGGCTCGTCGTTTAGCGGGTCAATGGTTCAATCGTCGGATACTGCTGTAAGCTCTCGTTTCTATAAAGCAAGGGGTACCCTGAGTGGCGATATTAACCTGTTGAAATTATCGGTTGCTGGCGAAATGGAAAGTCTTAACAGCACCAATGAAAGTACAGGTTTGGCTATGCCTCAAAGTTTCGAGTGGTTTCAGGTTAAGTCAATGCTTTCGTTGCCCGATTCGCTGAGTGTTAATGCATCGGTTTACCATATTTATCGCGAAGATTATAAGTTTTTTAACGGGATAAAAACTTTAGCTGCTGGTTCGCACGAAGTAAATGGGATGCTTGCTGCTAACTTGGAAAAGGTGGGGAATTTCTCGGGTTCCTTTGGTTTTCGTAAAACCGATGTAAATCAAAACATAGTTGAATCAGTTCAGAATAATCGTTCGGCGTTGGCTCGAATAGATTACTCCAACAGGTTTTTTAAAGGGTTTTGGAGTGTTGCTGGTGGATACGAGCTCAGCTCGGGCCTTGAGCCCGATATGGAGTACTATTTTGTTGAAGTTCCCGCAGGGCAAGGTGTTTACACATGGGTCGATTATAACGGCAATGGTGTTATGGAACTTGATGAGTTTGAGGTGGCCAATTACCCCGACGAGGCTCGGTTTATCCGAATAAATTTCCCTGGCACAAAAATGATAAGCGTTCGCACCAATAGTATTAGACTTAGCAGCATTATTAGCCCAAGCAGAATAATCAAAACCGATAAAGGTTTTGCAAAACATTTGGCTCGCCTAAGCGCCCAAACAGCCTATCGCGCTCAGCAAAAAAACCAATACAATAGTTTTCGACAGTACGCTAACCCTTTTACAACCGATATTCACGATTCGCTGCTAACCAGCATGTCGGCCAATTTCAGAACATCATTAGCTTACAACCGAAGCAGCCAAGCTTTCGGACTTGAGTATGTTTACGTTCAGGGTGTGAGTAAAACCATTTTGGCCAACGGTTTTGAGCAAAAAGACCAGCAATCGCAAAAGCTAACTGCATGGGTTGGTTTGGGCGAGCTATTTTCAGTATACACCGAAGCAGATATTTATACAACCATTGCTAGCTCGGAGTACTTCCAGCTACGCAACTATTTGCTTAATGGTGAGGCGGCAAAACTTACCCTTAAGTTTATTAGCAGTAAACAGCATAGGGCTGAAGTGGGCGCAAGGTATAATCAATCGGCTAATGATTTAGCGAGCGAGGAGCTAAAAACAATGGACTACTTTTTCCAAGCCGACCTACTTTTTTCGGGCAGAGGTAGCCTTATGGCAAAAACATCTTTGGTTGACAACACCTTTAAAGGGGAAGCACAAACTGCTGTTGCTTACGAGATGATGAAAGGTTTACAGCCTGGCCGAAATGTTACTTGGGAGGTTACGCTAAGGCATAGGCTATCCAAACTTTTCGAGATTGAACTAGGCTATAACGGACGATATTTAGGCGATGGGTCAATTGTTCACAGCGGATCGATGATGGCCAGAGCCCTGTTTTAAATATGCTTTAGCTGTAATGTGCAATTGTTTTCACTTTTCGATACTACAGTTTTTTTTGGTAATATTGTACCCTAACTTTTTTGCATGGTTATTACAATATCACAACAATTTATCAGTTTTAGTATCAACAATAAACGCACATAATGCAGACATTTGGTCTTAAAAATACATTTCGCTTATTAATCATTTTTCTTTTGGTTTTTGCATGGGGATGCTCTACTAAAAAAAACACTCCAGTATCCAGAGCATATCATAACGTTACTGCACGGTATAACTACTATTTCAATGCAAATCAAAGTTACAACGATGCCATAAAACGAGCCGAAAAAGATTTTGATTACAACTATACCTTTCCGCTCCCCGTTTTGCTTGTTGGTCAACAGCAAGTTGCTAGTATGGTTGGGGGCGATATGGACAGGGTTATTGCCAAGTGTACCGATTTAATCAATCTGCATTCAATTAAGGTTAAACCCGAGCAAAAGCGCGGGCGAATGACAGCTAAGGATAAAAAGTTTTATAATCAGAATGAGTTTGTGCGCTGGGTGCGAGAGGGATGGCTCCTAGTTGGCAAAGCCAGAGTATGGAAGGGCAGCTACGATGAGGCGCGTATGACCTTTGAGCATATACTAGTTCAGTTTCCCGAAACACCAATGTGGTTCGAGTCGCAGGTTTGGCTCGCTCGTATTGAGATGCTAACCAACGATTATGTGGCTGCCGAAGATCGTATGCGCAGCCTTAGCGCAAACAGAAAATACCCCAAGGATAAATACTTTAGCCATTTGCTTCAGTCAACCTGGGCAAGCTACTACTACAAGCAAAATCAGCTTGAGCCTGCCACTATGCATTTAAAAGAAGCCCTTGATAATGCACCTGACAGAATGCATAAGCAAAGGTACACCTACCTTTTAGCCCAAATTTTTCAGAAGCAAAAAAACTTTGCCGAGTCAAACAGCTACTTCAAAAAGGTTGTTAAACTCAATCCGAACTACGAAATGAGCTTTAATGCTAAGGTGAATATGGCCTCAAACTTTCAGGGTGGAAAAGGTAGTCAGGAGTTGATAAAAACCCTAACCAAGATGACTCGTGATGAGAAAAACCTTGAGTTTCTCGATCAGATTTACTTTGCCCTGGGCAATATTGAGCAGTCAAAGGGCGACATGGTTAAAGCCATTGAGTACTACCAGCTATCGGCACAAAAAAGCGTAAGTAACAATCACCAAAAAGGGCTATCGTATTTAGTGCTGGCCGATTACTTTTTTGCCAAGCCAAATTATACCGTTAGCCAGGCCTATTACGATAGCGCATACAATGCGCTTGATCAGGATTACCCAGGTTATGCCGAGCTTGAGGTGAAAACTCAAAACCTAAATAAGCTGGTTGAGAATTTAAATATCGTTTCGCATCAGGATAGCCTTCAACGTGTTGCTGCAATGTCACCAAAGGATCGCGATGGACTTATTGCTGAGCTCATTAAAAGCGTTAGAGATGAAGAAGAACGGCTTCGTAGAGAAGAGCAAGAGGGGCGCGATAGGTTTGCGCAATTTCAGCGTACCCAGCGTGGAGGTATGAACCAGAACCAAGGAGGTAGCTGGTATTTCTATAATCAGGCCTCGTTAAGTCAGGGTTTAGCGGAGTTTAACATGCGCTGGGGTCGGCGAAAGTTGGAGGATAACTGGCGCCGAAGCAATAAGCGCGAAGTGCTCGACCAGAATGCTAGCATGGCGCAAACCCAAACCGATTCAACGGGGGTTCCGCAAAAAGTGCTCGATAACAAAAGCCGAGAGTTTTATCTTCAAGATCTTCCAACAAACGACTCGCTAATGGCCATATCGCATAGGATGATTCAGGAAGCCCTATTTAAGGTGGGTGAGGTTTACGAGAACGAGCTTAAGGACTATCCCGAGGCAATAAAAGCCTACGAAGAGCTGGGAAGGCGATACCCGAAGGGTGAGTTTTCGCTGCAAGGCTACTACAATTTGTACCAGATTGCTCGCTTTAACCAAAATCCATCGGAAATGGATAAGTACAAGCAAGTAATTGTATCGCGGTTCCCGAATAGCACCTACGCGCTAATGCTAAGCAATCCAAGCTATCTGCAAAATCTTCAAAAGGAAGAGAAAGAGCGTGAAGACTACTATCAGAGTGTTTTCACAGCTTTTAAGCAGGGCAAATGCTCACAGGCTACAAACCTTGCTCAGCAAGGTATTCAAAAGTATAAGGGAACCGATATTGAGCCAAAGCTCAAGTTTATTGTAGCACAGTGTATTGGCAGCAGGGGCGATGTTGCCAGGTACAAAGATGCATTAGCCGAAATAGCCGATGGCTACCCCAATACCGAAATTGGCACTAAAGCATACGATATAGTTCGGTTTATTGAGCAGCGCGAGCTTCAGCTTGCATCGGTGCAGGACAATACTGCGTCCGATGACACAAGGCCTGACGAAGAAGTTGTTGAAATTTCAACAAGCTACGAGCAACCAAAGGGTGAACACCTGTTCCTTGCTTTTATTCCAAAGGGTTCTTCCGTAAACCAGCTGAGGTTTAACCTTGTATCTTTCAACGTTGATAATTTCATCAACATGAACCTAATTGTAACTACACGCGAGCTAACCGATTTTGTAAGCATAATGGTAGTGGATAAGTTTAAGAACAAGGACGAAGCAATGGAGTACTTCAGCGTCATTTCAGTAGAAGAAGGAATTATGGGTACAATAAAACCCGAGGACTATTCGCTAGTAATAATTAGCCGCGAAAACTACAACCTGTTAATTAAGGAAAAATCCATTGCCGATTATTTGAATTTTTTCCGAGCAAACTATTAAAAGAAGGAGAAGAGCATGAATGTATCGATACTTTGGGTTGATGATGAAATAGATTTGCTTAGCCCTCACATAATGTTTCTTGAGCAGCGCAGCTATACGGTCTCTACCGCAACAAACGGTCACGATGCTCTCGATTTGGTAGCGAGTAACGATTTTGATATTGTTTTCCTCGACGAGAATATGCCAGGCATTAGCGGCCTCGAAACGCTTGCGGGCATTAAGCAGGCAAAGCCAAACCTGCCTGTTGTAATGGTTACCAAGAGCGAAGAGGAGAGCATAATGGATCAGGCCGTTGGCGCTAAAATTGCCGATTATCTCATTAAACCAGTTAAGCCAAACCAAGTGCTACTTTCGGTAAAAAAGCACGTACACAAAGATAAGCTAGTAAGCGAAAAAACAACAACCGATTATCAGCAGGCATTCGGGCAAATTGGAATGCAGATTAACTCGGCTCGCTCATTCGACGATTGGACAGCCATTTACCGGAAGCTAACCCAATGGAGCATTCAGCTAACCGAGTCAACCGACCCAAGTATTGCCGACCTACTTAGTATGCAGCTTACCGAAGCTAACAATGAGTTTGGCAAGTTTATCAAGGCAAACTACCTAAGCTGGTTCGAACCCAGTAATACCGAGAAGCCAATGATGTCGCATAACCTTATGCGAAATTTGGTATTTCCAACCATCGATACAGGCACCAATGTTTTGCTTTTAGTAATCGATAACTTTAGGTTCGATCAGTGGTTGGCAATTCAGGATCTTATTGCTCCCTATTGGAGGGTTGAAAAAGAGCTAATTTACACGAGCATTTTGCCTACTGCAACACAGTATGCACGTAATGCACTTTTCTCGGGGCTTATGCCGCTCGAAATTCAGCAGAAGTATCCCGAGTTTTGGGTTTTTGACGAGGAGGAAGAGGGGAAAAATCTTTTTGAGCAGGAGCTGCTTAAAGCGCAAATACAGCGCTTAGGCAAAGGCTATAAATTACACTACGAGAAGTGTAGCAATATTAGGCAAAACTCATCGCTTAGCTCAAACCTCAAGCAGGTGCTTAGCAACAACCTAACGGTTTTAGTGTATAATTTTGTCGATGTTATGTCGCATGCCCGTACCGAAATGCAGATGATGCGCCAGCTTGCATCCGATGAAGCTGCGTACCTCTCGCTTACGCGAAGCTGGTTTAAACACTCCGATTTGTTTTTTTTAATTAAGGAGGCTGCTGAGGCGGGTGTTAAGCTTATGATTACCACCGATCACGGAACAATACGGGTGAAAAATCCTGTTAAAGTGGTTGGCGATAGGGCAACATCAACAAACCTGAGGTACAAGTTGGGCAAAAATTTAAACTATAATCCCAAGCAGGTTTTTGAGGTTCGAAAACCCGAAGAGGCTCATTTACCCAAGCCTAACGTTAGTTCATCGTTTATATTTGCCCTAAACAACGACTTTTTTGCATACCCCAATAACTACAACCACTACGCGAACTACTACCGCGATACTTTCCAGCATGGAGGCGTTTCCATTGAGGAGATGCTCATTCCATTCGTTGAGCTTAAACCGCACTAGTGTATATGGAAAAGATTATTGTTGAGAGTATTGACCAGCTCGACTCGGCTGCCGATCAGATTTTGAAGCACCTTGGTTCAAATCGGATTTTATGCTTTTACGGATCGATGGGTGCAGGAAAAACCACGCTTATAAAATCGATATGTAAATTGCTTGGCGTAACCGATACCGTTGTTAGCCCCACTTTTGCCCTTATTAACGAGTACTCCGATTCACATGGCGAGCCCGTTTTTCATTTCGATTTCTATCGGATTAACAAGTTGGAAGAAGTTTACGATTTTGGCTACGAGGAGTATTTTTATTCAAACACTGGTATTTGCCTAATTGAATGGCCCGAGCTAATTGAGGATATCTTGCCACCCGAAGGGGTTGTTAAGCTTAATATTGATGTTAGCTCCAATGGGACCAGAACCATATCAATTGGCCAGCAGTAACCCAAAATTTAATTACCATGAACATAGTTTTTGCCGAACCTATTGGTTTAACCAACAACGAAGCGCAGCTTTTTGCTAGCGAAATGGAAACCATAGGGCATAAAGTTTCTTTTTTCGAAAGTGTACCGGCCAATCAGGATGAGCTTTTGCAGCGTATGGCCAATGCTCATATTCTTGTTGTTAGCAACTATCCAGTGGGAGAAAATGCAGTTAACCAAGCCAAAAACCTCAAATATATTAATGTTGCCTTTACAGGGGTCGATCATATTGCCCTTGATGCATGCAAAGCAAAAGACGTTCAGGTTTCCAATGCTGCTGGGTACAGCAATCAGGCTGTGGCCGAGCTAACCATTGCTATGGCCATAAATTTGCTCAGAAAAATTACTCCTGCCGATGCTGTTACCCGAAGTTTGGGTGGCCGAAACGGTTTTTTGGGGAACGAGCTTAATGGGAAAACCTTTGGCATTATGGGTTATGGACAAATTGGACAGCGAGTAGCAAAACTTGCGGGTGCTTTTGGCTGCGAGGTTATCTGCTGGACCCGAACCCCGAAAAATGTAGAAGGGGTATCGTTTGTCGATTTTGAGCAGCTATTTAAAAGGTCTGATATACTCTCCATTCACCTCCCATTAACTCCCGAAACACAAAACTTAATTGGCATAGTAGAACTTGAGATAATGAAGCCTTCGGCTTTCCTTTTAAATACAGCTAGGGCAAAAATAGTAAACTACCATGCGCTAGCCGATGCGCTTAACCAATCGATTATTGCTGGTGCAGCAATTGATATTTATGAGCAAGAGCCACCCATTAAGGTTGATCATCCATTGCTTAAAGCCCCCAATACGTTGCTGCTGCCTCATATTGGTTTTGCAACACATGAAGCCATTGCCCTTAGGGGCAAAATTGTACTTGATAATATCAGGTTTTGGCTTAAGGGCGATCCACAAAACCTGATGCTTTAAATCCGCGTCAATTCTATTCTCTTGGAGTGGTAATGTTTACGTAAAGTACTCTCAGCATAAGTAGCATTAACGCTGGGAAAATTACTGTTTGCAGCAGCCTAACAAAAAGGTAGTTGAGTATGTTGGTGTGAATTAGAATGGCAAGTGCTATAATAACGGCCATGTCAATAATCATCATTATGGCATTGCTTCTCCTTTTAGTAAAGGCTTTGGGAAAAGGGCTATCGTCCGAATTGGTTGTTGTGGCTCGAAGTATTGAGTAGAGGCAAAGCGTAAAAAGTAATGGCGACACAACACCAAATATTGCTAGCGCAATGGTCGATTGCCAAAGGTTAAAGCTGAAAAGAATCCCTCCCGTTAAGCTCAAAAGCATATTGAATAAAAATCGACCACCCGAACCCACAAGGTTGTGAACCCAGAAAAAGATTATGTTGCTATTTCTTTGATTCTTCTTGTTAGGCATAAATTGTTAGGCGGTTAGTATTAAGTAAATAATATAGCCAACGTAAATTGCAACAAAAAGACCTCCTTCTTTGCGGTCAATTCTTCGCCCAGGTCCTGCAAGTGCAAAAATAAAGAGCAGAATGCTCGCTAGACAAGTAACTAAAATATCAACATTAGCCGATGGGTAGAATGGCAAAGGGCGAATAATGCTCGAAA
>CAZGQZ010000032.1:0-17203 GCA_964527985.1 uncultured Rikenellaceae bacterium
CATATCTGCCAAAATGATAAACGGGGTCGTTTTGTCATTACGATATAGTGTTATAATTATATTATGCGCAAAGAAATATCTATTCCAGAAAATGGAAAGATTTAGGAAGGAATAAGAAGTAGCTGGTCAAATATAAGGCGAAAATTGATCTGAGCCAAATTTTAGAAGTGATTAAACTCCCTTATACACAAAGGGAATAGCATGCAAAGGCTATTTCAATCGATTACGATGAAACGGAAAAAAATTGATTTTTTTTGTTTCTATCTGCGTTTTGTGGAATTTCGGAGAACAAGGCTTGTGGGCAATACTTCTGTTTGAGCCGGATTACTCTTTTCGTTTTTAATCCGATCGATTAACATTTGCATTGCACGTTCGCCCATGGTAAAACCTGGTTGAGATACCGTTGTGAGAGTTGGTTCAATCATCTCAGCAATGTAATCGTTGCCAAAGCCAATAACCGAAACATCGTTGGGAACCTTTACCCCATTTTTCTGAAGCGTTTTTAAAACACCAGCAGCAGTAAAATCGTTAACGGTAAAAATGGCGTCAAACTTAACTCCACTATCTATTATCCGTTGAGTTTCGGTAAGTGCACTATCGAAATTATCGCAGTAAATAACAAGCGAATCATCAATTACAACACCATTATTTTTATGGGCCTCTAAATAGCCCTTTAGTCTATTTTTGCTGATAAGCCTATTTTTTGGACCAGCAAAATGAATAATTCGCCTACGGCCTTCAACAATAAGGTGTTCAGTTGCTTTATAGGCCCCCTCATAGTCGTTAATTAAAACCCTGTCCGATTCAAATTCCTCAATCATCCTATCGAAAAAGACTACGGGGATTCCCTCCTCTTCGAATTTTTGCAAGTGTGAAAACTCGTCGGTTTCCTTTGAAACCGAAATTAGGATACCATCTATTATACTATGCTGAAACGTACTACAAACCTCAACCTCTTTTTCGTAGCTTTCGCCCGATTGGCTAACCATCACGCTATACCCATGTTCACCTGCTACTTTTTCGATACCACTAATAACCGATGAGAAAAAGTAGTGCACAATTTCAGGGATAACTACACCAATAACGTTACTACGCCTGTTCCTAAGGCTTAGTGCAATAGGGTTTGGCCTATAGTTCATCTCTTTAGCCAAGTTGTTAACCTGATCCTTAGTGGCTTGGCTAATATCGGGATGATCTTTAAGCGCTCGTGAAACCGTGGAAGGGCTAATGCCTAAAATTCGAGCAATATCTTTAATGGTTACATTAGACGATTTCATGAAAATTTTGTATTAGTGGTAGTTACAACTTTTAGTGTTACCAAAAATAGTGATAATGCAATTATTGAACAAGCAAAATGAACTTTTGTTATCATAAAACATCATTCACAACACGAAACTAAAACGATTGTTTGAAAACAATAATTTCATACAAACGGTTGTGCACTCGATTGCGATAACGATTGCGCTCAAAAAGAGGTTTTTAAGATTGGTTTATTGTTGACTTAAGGTTAATTATTTGTTAAATTGTGGTAGATTTTTGAAGGAAAAGTAGCCAAGAAAATTAATCGATTTTTAATCACATTAACTTTAAATTATGAAGCAGGGTTACATTGTTCATAAATTGCAAATAATGCTTTTACTGCTTTTTTTTAGCATAAATGCATTTTCGCAACAAATTGCCGTTACCGGTAAGGTAACCGATGCAAAAGACAACTTGCCTTTACCCGGTGTTTCTGTATTTGTTAAGGGAACAACAATAGGAACCGTTACCGATGGTGCGGGTAGCTTTACAATTATGGCAGAGAAAAATGCCACACTTGTATTTTCATTTATTGGGTACGAAACCATAGAGGTGCTAATAGATGGTAGCAATACTAGCCTTAGCATACAACTTAGTGAAGCAACTGAACTTTTAGAAGAGGTTGTAGTAGTAGGTTATGGCGTTCAACGAAAACGTGACGTTACTGGAGCAATAGCCAAAATTGATACAAAAGAGCTTATGGCAGTTCCTACTCCTTCGTTCGAGAGCGCTTTACAAGGGCAAGCCAGTGGCGTACAGGTAATAACAGGTTCAGGAATAGCGGGCTCAGGTTCGGTAATTCGAATTAGAGGTGTTGGTTCGGTAAGTGCTGGAGGCGACCCTTTATACGTTGTTGATGGTGTTCCAATTACCCAGGATTACTTTTTAAGAGGGAATAGCGGAGCAATGAATAACAACCCGCTGGCTACAATTAATCCCAACGATATTGAATCGGTCGAAATTCTAAAAGATGCCGGATCGGCAGGTATTTACGGATCTCGAGGTGCCAATGGTGTTATTCTTATTACCACTAAGCGAGGTAAAAGCAAAAAGCCAAGCATTAACTTCTCAATGAGAACAGGTGTTGTTAGGCCAGCATATGTTCCCGAATTCGTTTCGGGAAGCGAATATCTTCAGCTTCGTCAAGAAGCTTGGGAGAACGACGGAGGTACAGGTGCTGTATGGCTCCCAAATTTTACCACTGCAGATAGCCCTCCCGAAGAGCGTGCTGCAGCGTTTGAACAAGCAAAAACAGTTAACACAAATTGGTGGGATTTGGTTACCCAAACTGGTTTTAAACAGGAGTATAACCTATCATTTGGTAAGTCGGGAAAATGGATTAATGCATACTTTGGTGGGTCATATAGCGATAACCAATCGTATTTAAAAAACAATAAATACCAACGAGCTAGCGGTAGGCTTAACCTAGATACCGATTTCTCTGAGATTATTAAATTCACCCTTTCATCGTCATACACTTATGGAGTTAATCACCGGGTAGGTGCAGCATGGGAAGGAGGAACAGGAGCCGCAATGTCAACTGCGCTACCCTTTTATCCTGTATACAATGATGATGGCTCTTACTTCAGGTATAACTCATCTGCAAACGGAGGAAACCCTGTAATGCGTCAGGATTTAATGCTTTGGCGCAACTTTGAAAACAGGACAATTAATAATCTTACTGTTAGCATAACCCCATTTGAAAATTTCTCTGTTTCGGCAAGTGGTGGGTACGACTATATGGATTTTGCAGAACATAGATACGAACCACAAGAGTATATTGCATCTGACCATAGTGGTGTTGCTAAAATGTGGCCTCGCTATGTAAACAATCTTACTGGAAATCTAATAGTAAACTATGAGCTAAACATTAACAATGCTCATAGGTTTACTTTTATGGGGGGTACAGAAATTCAAAAATCATCAACTGCGGCAAGATATTATGAGGCAATTGATGTTACTGGCCCATACTGGGATGATATCCCTCACGATGATACCAATGCTAGTTTTCAAGAAACTATTACAAAAGACGCTCCACAGGAATGGTCATTCATTAGCTTCTTTAGCAGGGTTCACTACGTTTTTAAAGAGAAGTATGTACTACAAGTTCTTGCTCGTTCTGATGCCTCATCGAGATTCGGCCCCAACTATCGATATGGTTTCTTCCCCGCTGTTTCAGGGGCATGGCGAATTTCAGAGGAAGATTTCTTAAAAGATAACGAAACGCTTAGTACCCTAAGGCTTAGAGCTAGCTACGGTATTACGGGAAATGCTAATTTTAATAGTTATGCTTGGTTTGGTACATTCTCGGGTACTGAAAGTAACGAATACTATAATAATTACCCAATAATTTATCCAATTAATCTTGAGAACCCTAACCTACGGTGGGAAACGCTTCACAATTTTGATATTGGGCTTGAATTTGGCTTATTTAGTAACAGAATTACCGGAGAAATAGCATTTTACAACAAGATTACAAAAGATGTAATCATCAATAGATCAAATGCACCCTCATCGGGTTTTTCTACGTATTGGGATAATGTGGGAGAAATTCTTAATAGGGGTTTTGAGTTTAACCTCAAGTCGAATAACCTTGTTGGAGATTTTAAATGGACTACAAATCTTAATATTGCCCGAAACCATAACGAAGTACTAAGCATTGGCGATTTATCGCCCGATGCAGTTGGTGGTGGTACCAACGATACTAGAATTGTTGTGGGAAAACCTGTAGGCTCCAACTATTTAGTTCGCTTCTCTAGAGTTGACCCAGCTGATGGACTCCCCATATGGCTCGATAAAGATGGCTACGAAACAAAAACATTTTCGCTCGACAACAGGGTTGTTGTTGGCTCTGTTATGCCCGAGGCTATTGGAGGTATAACTAATACATTCCAGTATAAAGGTTTCGATTTGAGTTTTATGTTTGTATTTACCATAGGCGGAAACCTTTATGATAACTCTGGTAAAAGACAATTAGGAGTTGTTACTGATTGGCAATTACGAAAAGAGATTGCCGATAGGTGGCAGCAACCAGGCGACATAGCAAGCTATCCAAAGCTAACGCTTAATCCGGCAAACTATCCAGGACTACCCGGAGAATGGCAGTATAACTCCACCATGTTTTTATACGATGCTTCGTACTTAAGGCTTCGAAACCTTTCGCTGGGCTATAATTTACCTAAAAGTTTAGCACAAAAAATAATGGCAAATAATGCTAGAATTTATATTTCAGCTAGCAATCTTTTAACCTGGTCACGTTTCCATGGCGATCCTGAAATTGCCCGCGATTTTGAGAATGTTGCCGATAGAAACATGAGTTCAAATATTACCTACCTTACTCCTCCTCAGGAACAGGTATTTACATTTGGTCTCGATTTAAGCTTTTAACCATAAAAGGAATAGCAATGAGAACAAAAAATATTATAATAGCCACACTAATAACCATGGGTTTAGTATTTAGCTCGTGTAACGATTTTCTCGATATTAAGCCTGAAGATGTACTATTAAAAGAAGATGCGCTCAATACACAAGAAGATGTGCAGATGCTTCTTAACTCAACCTATACAGTATTGTTTAGCGGCAATTTTTTAGGGGGTAGAGCCCAAATTATTTCCGAATTAATGACCAATAACATATTGGGTTCGGAACTCGATGGGGACTGGTTTGTTGTATACAATCGTTCATCATCAATATTTGAAGGTATCATTGGTGGGCTTTATTCTGAGCCATACATTGCAATATACCGAGCCAATAACGTACTTGAAAACCTCGATTTGGTTGAAAACTCAACTGAACGAGATAAGATTGAAGGTGAAGCCAGATTTGTTAGAGCCCTTGCCCATTTCGAAACAGTAAGGCTCTTTGCTCAACCCTATGGATACACTCCAGATAATAGTCACCTAGGAATACCCATTAAAACTAGGTCGAAACCCGAAGGATCTATTAGAGAAACAGTGGGCACTGTATACCAATTTTTAATTGATGAGCTTAAAGATGTTGAAGTTCTGTTGCCATCGGAAACCGATCCGGAATACGACCCTTATGGTGCATATCCAACAAAGTGGGCAGCAAAAGCGCTTTTAGCAAGAGTATATTTTCAGATGAACGATTTTGAAAATGCCTATACCTACGCAAACGATGTTATTGTTAATGGCCCATTCGAGTTTAGCACTGAAACAGAACAGTACGAAATTGGTGAAGATATGGTAACCCTTCCTAAAGAATTTATTGATCGCTACTCAACAATGGGTTCCAATGAGGCCATTTTTAAATCAGTTACAATTACAGTTAATCAAGCAGGTGAAACCATTTATGTGAATCGTGGCGGTGAATTTTCAGGTATTATGCGATCGGACAACAGTGTCCCATTTATTAAAATGACCCAGAATGCATATACAGCTGGAACATCTGATCCTCTTGACATGAGGGCAATAGCTTGGTACGACAAAAAGGAAGGTTTTAACGTATCAAAAAAGTTTAACGATACTGATTATTTAAGTGTACCTGTTTTTACTATAACCGAGCTAAAGCTTATTAGGGCTGAATCAGCAGCTGAATTAGGCACAAATTTGAGCACTGCTATACAGGACATTCAAGATATTTTTGATAGAGCATATGGCACGGGTAACAGAATTGCCCCCACTACAGCAAACGCTCTTATTGTTGAAGCCAGAAACCAGCGTAAACTCGAATTTATTTTTGAAGGACATCTTGGTCAGGACTTAAAGCGAATTGGTGCGCTTGGCAGAGAAGAAGTTATTGTTAGAGGAGCACCTTGGAGCTGCCCAGGATCGGTACTTCAGTTTCCTCAGGCAGAAATTGCCAATAACCCTGGATTTATTGCAAATCCTGAAGGAGGTTGCTAAATTTTAAATTGATAGCTATGAAAAAAATTATTTTATACTTAGGCTTCACCATACTGGCCATTGCATTTATTTATTCATGCAAACCCGAAGACTTTAAGCCAGTTGGCGACCCAATAGACAAAACTGACCTAATGGTTGGTACTTGGAATGTTACTAAGGTTACTCAAATTGATGTTGATGCCCAACAGAAAGGCTATCCAACATTTGCCACTGAAATGGACGTTACCAATGTATTTCCTGACAATTCGTTTAGCGATATTGAAATTAACCTAAACGAAGATAAAACTTTTACAATATCAAAAGCTAATGCATACGTATCGTGGCCCGAGAGCGGAACTTGGACACTTAATCATCCTGTTCATGCTTCAAAGCTTTATTTAATCCAGCAAACCGATACCCTAACACTAAACATATCAAGTTTTGCTGAATTAGTTATGTCTCCAGCAAAGATTACGCTAACCGAAAGTAAACAACAAAAAGTTGGAGATAATTTCGTAGACGCTATATATTACAACTACGAAATATCAAAACCTTAGAACATTAAAATTTTCAGAATATGAAAAGATTGATATTTATAATTGCAATTATTGGACTATTTGGCTTTTCAGGATATAGTCAGGTTTGTGGTTCACTCATAGTGTCTACCTTACCAGAGGAGCCAACCGCAATAGACGAAATTACTTTAACCGTGGAATTCACTTGTCCCGAATTCGACCAATGGGGTGAAGAGGATATTTACCTCTGGGTTTGGACTGAAGGCCTTGAGCAACCTGTGGGCTTACCCGATATGTTTCCTGATGCTGACGATGTTCAACCTCTTAACGGTTTAGGCGATCAGGCATGGAAAAATTCAAATCCATACCTGCAAATGGAAAAAATTGGTGAAAGAACATATCAATACGTATTTACACCAACCATTATGTTTAAGCTAAATCCAAGCGATTTGCGTAGCATGGGGTTTCTGTGTAAGCCACAAGATGGTGGTGGATATGGCGATCCCGACAGAAAAACAGAAGATCAGGAAATAGTTTTTAAATCGCTTACATTTCTTGAAGATTTAGGGCGAACTTTTCCTGCCACTGTATCGGCAAACGATATTGTTACAATATACTTTAATCAAGGATTGTCTGACGAGGCTGATGTAAGTTCATATACAGGTGATTTGTACATTTCTATCACTCCTTATACTGACAATACCCCTGTAGGAGAAAAGGTTACCCTACAAACCCTAACTCAACCCAAGGGCGATTTTACAGAGTATTACGTAACACTTATTCCCAATGAGCACCTCGATATTGGCTTCTTACCAGAAGGTACTAGGGTAAATAAGCTTATATACTATTTCCATAATGAGCTAGAAACTTTCAAGACTGAAGAGTTTACAAAAACGCTTGTAGAATTGAAGTAAATACAATGAATATGAAAAAGATTGCCTACATATTTTCGATTATAGTCATAACGCTTTTTTATGGCTGTAAAGATGATACAAACGACTTTGAAATACTTGGTGAAGCTATTGGTAGTTTTGAGAATTCAACTCCAGCCAATAACTCTATAGTTTATCTTAATTCTGGTGCTCCAACTACTACTATTCGTTTCGAGTGGACAGAATCAAAACCCGGAGTTAATAAGCCTGTTAGCTATACTTTTGAGCTAGTAACTGAAGACGGGGATATTATATATTCAAGCAATTCGGCAAGTGATGGAACAGCTTTGTATATTGATATTACTCACAACCAACTCGACAATATACTTTCTGATTACGGCATAGCAGCAGCACAGGTGCAAACAATTCTGTGGAGAGTTTTCGCTACCAATGGTGATATGGAAAAGTATTCAAGCAGTTTTCATATTACCCTAAAGAGATTTGCCGAAGGTATTGAAGACTTTAACCTTGAGATGCCAAGCGACAACTCAGTAGTTTCTCTCGACACAGTTTTTATTCCTGATGTTGAAAATATTCGATTCTCGTGGTCGGCTATACAAACACTAAATGCGAGCGAACTGCCAAGCTTGAGAATTCTGTTTGATAAAAGTGGTGGGAACTTTAATAACCCCATATACGAGCAAACTGCTGATGCTAGTAGCACTTTCATCGACATCCCCATTTCTGACTTTTACAGCAACTTAGTTGATGAAGGAGAAAATTTAAATGGAATTAGATGGACCGTTGAAGCATCATATGGAGAGCTAAGGGTATTGGCTCCTTTCAACGTAGTATCATTAGACACCACTTCAATAAATGAACAATTATACTTGTATGGTTCTGGAACTTTTAGCGGTAGTCAAGCAATTAATGCTTTAGCAATGTACGAAATTAGCTCAGCAAACTCATTTATGGCAAACACATATCTCTCTTCAGGGGAGTTATTCTTTGCTTATGCACAGAATGCTGGTGCTACCCTAAGCATGAATGGTGAAGGTTTGCTCGATTTCACTGGAACCACATTCCCAATTGATAACGAAAGCCAAATGAATCTTATTGTTGCCAATACCGAAACTAGAGAGGTAACGATAGTGCCAACTGTATTAGGCATTTTTGGTGCTGCAACGCCCAATGGAACTACACAAACAAATCTTACGCAAGTTGGCCCTTATTTGTGGCAATCCGATATTTACCTGTTAGGTGATAGCTGGTTTTACATCCGATTAAATGACAATAATAGCTACATCTACAGTAAAGACCCTGATACTGGTGAAATACGCTTTGGTAGAACTACTCAGGATCAGTTCCGTACCGATGGTCTAACCGATGGTACTTACACCGTTACAATTGATTTAACGCATGGAAATTATTCATATTCCTTACAATTAGTCGATTAATTAAAACCTAACCCAATGTTTAACTAAATTCTAAAAAAAATGAAAAGAAGTTTACAAACATTAGTTGGGGTAATGCTAATGCTTTTTAGCACTTCCCTAATGGCCCAAAGTACAGTTACTTTTACTGTATATGATTTAGGCCAACAGCACGAAGAGATATACATTAAGGGTCTATTTAATGATTGGACCAACGTTTTAATGACAGAAATTGAGCCTGGTGTATGGCGTTCAACTTTTGCAGGTATTCCCGAAGGTGACTACGAATGGGGCGCTGTTAACGAAAATGATTCATGGCTCATATCTGGTAGTAACCGTACTTTCTCAGTTGATGAAGTTGGAGTTGTAACAGGCCAAATTGCCTATTACATTGCTGCACCTGGTAGCATTGACATTACTTTTAACATTGACATGAACGGAGCTATTGATGCTGGTGAATTTATTGTTGGAGCAGATGTTCTTGAGATTGTTGGTAGCATTAATGGCTGGCCAGGCACAACAGTACCTGAAGCATGGCAACCTACTGATGCTGATGAAGATGGCATATACACTCTAACTTCACCTGCCGTTTTCAATGAGGGTGAACAAATTCAGTTTAAATTTAGGTTAAACGGAAACTGGGATACTAACGAGTTCCCTGGCCCTGTACCTAACAGAGAGTATACTGTTCGCGCAGAAAATAACATTTACGATGCAGTATACGGAACCTACATGTTTGACCCTAACTATTTAGAAGATTTCAATAGCGTTGAACCTATCGACCCTGATGATCCTGAGCCTGTTGTTTATGGTCCTCCTGCTAGCTGGGTTGTTCTTGATGAGGATGGTGATGGTTATAGCTGGGAATTCAGAATGACTGCAGAAGATGATGGATACCCAATATCTCATTCTGCCATTGATGACGGTGCAGGTGGCTACATAGCTTTAACTCCTGACAACTGGCTAATTACTCCTCCAATAAATTTACTTGGATACGAAACCGCTGAGCAAGTTGTTGTTAAATTCCAGGTTGCTTCTTCGGCAAGCACACCCGCTTATACTGAGGAGAAGTACAAAGTGGTTTTAGCCGAAGCTAACACTATTGATCCTTTAGACTTTACCAATGAGCTTTGGGTTGAAACTCTTACTGAAGAAGCTGGTAGCTACAACTACCTTGAGAGAGAAATTGATATTACTGAATTTGCAGGTGGCCAAATTAGGTTAGCATTTGTACACTTCGATTGTACCGATATGGATAGGTTAAGCATTGAAAACGTTGCAGTTGAAGCTACTTTTGCTGAGCCAGTTACATATACAGTTCAGTTTAACGTTGAAGATGGCGAGGCAAATGCAATTACAGATGCAAGCATAATGCTACACGATTACCTATATGCTCCTGGCGATTATGACATCGAAGGAATGGTTGAAAAGGTATACAATTTCTACGTTCTTAAATATGGGTTTGAATGGTTTGAAGGTACTGTAGATGTTTCTGATGCAACTGCTGTTGAAGGAATTGTTTCTCAAGACGTAGTTTTAGCTTCACTTCCTGAATACACTGTAACTTTTACCGTAACCGATGGTGAAAACCCAATTGAAGGTGCAACTGTAACGGTTAATCAAGAGGATGTTGTTACTGACGCTTCTGGTATTGCTACATTCCAACTAGTTGATGGAACTTATGCTTATGGCGTAACAAAAGAAGGTTATGAGCCTGGCTCTGGCGAGATAGTTGTTGATGGAGCTGACGTTAGTGAAGCCGTAGAACTCGTTCTTATAAGCAGCGTTGGCAGCGAAGCAATGAATAGCTTGGCAATTTTCCCCAACCCAGCAGCCGAATTCTTTAATATTGCTAGTGCAAGGAAAATAGCTACCGTTAGAGTTTTCAATGTTACTGGACAAGAAGTGCTAACAATTAGCGACATTAATGAAGAGAAATATACCGTTAACACATCAATGCTTAACAATGGTATTTACATTGTTTCTGTTACTGATAATAACGGATTTACTTCAAGTAAGAGAATTGTTAAAAAATAGTTCTTTTTAAAGCATCACAAAACCCCGGCTTGGGTCGGGGTTTTGTTTTAAAAATAAAATCGAATACCAAAATGAGTACTCTACTAAAAAAACTATTTCTTGTATCAGCCCTTTCATTCTTTTGGTTTATGGGATTAGGCCAAATCACCTCATCACCATCGCTTCCAACTGTAAACGACGAGGTTGTTATCACCTTTGACGCAACTCAAGGGGGTGGCGGCCTGGCCGGTTATACGGGAAATGTATATGCCCATACAGGTGTTATTATTGAGGGGGATACAGAATGGAATTATGTTATAGGTGGTT
Source organism: uncultured Rikenellaceae bacterium (assembly GCA_964527985.1). Taxonomy (GTDB): domain Bacteria; phylum Bacteroidota; class Bacteroidia; order Bacteroidales; family Tenuifilaceae; genus Perlabentimonas. The sequence continues at coordinate 11,307 of CAZGQZ010000032.1, forward strand.
GGAATGAATTAGATATAAAACCACAGCTTACCCTAATTGGTGATGATCTTTATGAGCTAATAATCACACCCAGCATTACCGAGTTTTATAGCATTCAAGGAGAGGATGTTGTTACAAAACTTTGCTTCGTATTTAGAGGCGAAGAAACAACCAGCCCCCCACAAACCGAAGATTTGTTTATTGATGTTGTTCAGGAAGGGCTAACGGTTAGCATTAGTTCACCCGTTTCGGAAGAACCTTTCTTTAGCTTTGGCGAAGATATTTCAATAACTGCATCAGCAAATAGTTCAGAAAGCATTACTCTTTTTGTAAACAATACCGAAATAGCCAGTACAACTGAAAACGAAATTTCACATACATATTCTATTTCAAACTATGGTAAACAATGGATTAAAGCAGTTGCAACATACCAATCCGATATTGCCACCGATTCGGTTTACTTTTACGTACTTTCCGATGTACCAACAGCTGAACTACCCGCAGATGTTATTCCTGGGGTAAATATTACTGGCACAAATGAGGTTACCCTTGTACTAAACGATCCTGCTGCTGAAAAAGAGTTCGTTTTTGCCATTGGCGATTTTAGCAACTGGGAACTCGATGATGCTTACCTAATGAACCGAACTGCTGACGGAACTCATTACTGGACTACTATAAGCGATTTAAACCCTACGCAGGAATACATTTACCAATACTGGATTGATGGTGAGCTTAAAATTGCCGATCCGTTCACCGAAAAAGTTAGCGACCCCTGGAACGATAAGTACATTAGCAATAGCAACTATCCTAATCTTATTGAATATCCCGAGGGAAAAACAACAGGTATTGCTTCAGTATTCCAAGTGGAGGAAGAGGAATACATTTGGGAAGCAGATGAGTATTCCCCCCCTGCAAAGTCGGAATTGATTATTTACGAATTGCACATTCGCGATTTTGTTGCCGACGACGATATTAAATCGGCTATGGAAAAACTAGATTATCTCGAAAATCTTGGCGTAAACGCCATCGAACTTATGCCAATTAATGAGTTTGAAGGAAACGATAGCTGGGGATATAACCCAAGTTTTTACTTTGCTGCCGACAAAGCCTACGGTACAAAAAATAACTACAAACAATTTATTGATGAGTGCCACAAAAGGGGTATTGCCGTAATTATCGACATGGTGCTAAACCACTCTTTTGGCCAATCGCCATTTGTACAAATGTACTTCGATGAGAATGCTGGCGAATGGGGACAACCAACTGCAAACAATCCTTGGTATAACGAAACATCGCCAAACAGCTCTTACTACTGGGGTTACGATTTTAACCACGAAAGCCAGTATACAAAAGATTTAGTGGATAGGGTAAATAGTTACTGGTTAGAAGAATTTAAAGTAGATGGCTTCCGTTTCGACTTTACCAAAGGTTTTACCAATACCGCTGGAGATGGTTGGGCCTACGATGCCAGCCGAATTAGTATACTTAAACGCATGGCCGATGAAATTTGGAATGTAAATCCTAATGCTTACGTTATCCTCGAGCACTTTACCGACAATAACGAAGAGAAAGAGCTGGCCGAATACCGAAGTAACGAAGGTTTGGGGATGCTAATATGGGGAAACAATAATTACAAGTATAACGAGGCTAGTATGGGTTGGTTACCAAACTCCGATTTTAGCGGTGTATCCTACAAGCAGCGTGGTTGGAGTGTACCTCATCTTGTTGGCTATATGGAAAGCCACGACGAGGAAAGGCTTATGTTTAAAAACCTTGAGTACGGGAATAGCTCAAACCCAGAACATGATGTAAAAGATATTGAAATTGCGCTAGAACGTCAAAAGCTTGTAGGTGCATTCTTCTTTACCATACCAGGCCCAAAAATGATTTGGCAGTTTGGCGAATTGGGTTACGACTATAGTATAAACCATTGCCCCGACGGATCAACAAGCGAAGACTGCAGAACGTCGCGCAAACCAGTAAGGTGGGATTATTTCAACAACACAGAACGCAAGGAGCTTTATAAGGCTTGGGCAGAACTTATTGCCCTTCGCAAAGCTTATCCTTCGTTTAGCACCAACAATTTTTCTGTATCGCTATCGGGTGCTGGTAAAAAAATTATATTGTTGCATGATGATATGAATGTTGTTATAGTGGGGAATTTTGATGTTACCGAAAAGGACATTTCGGTTTCGTTCCCCAATACAGGACAGTGGTATGAGTACTATAGCCAAACCGAGCATCAGTTCGATGAGGTAGCGCAATCGTTCACAATGCAACCTGGTGAATATAGAATGTATACAACGCAGTACATAAATAGAGATGATTACATTTTAAACGCAAATACCAATCAGCTTTTATCAACAAATACAAGTTTTCAACTATATCCAAACCCAGCAACAAGTTTGTTAAGCATAAAATACTTTAGCGATAACAATCAATCTATTAGTATTAACCTGATTGATTTAAGCGGAAGGCATATTGCTAATATTTACAATGGAAGCCTGCAAAAGGGTGATAATAATATTGAGTGGAATAGACCACATCACATTAAACCTGGTGTATATATTGTTTTGGCTAAAGGAGCAAGAATTAGCTCGGCACAGAAGCTAATTTTACAATAATCTCAAAACTATCAACAAAATGGGCAGCTCGGTTTTAAGTTGAGCTGCCCATTTTTTGTTAATCATCCCTTAAAAACTGATTTTGTTGCTAATTTAGCCTCAGAAATTTCGCAGAAATATAATTAATGGTAAATCGTTTAATAGCAATAGTCTTTGCCCTATTTGGCTATTTTTTGCCAAGCATAGCAAGTCCCGATACAACTGCTACAACCTCAATTCATGGTTTTGGGCTAAAGGTTCATTCGGGTGTACTCCAGTACCACCATAAGGAGATGGCATTGCTCCGAAGACAACCTTCATCGGCTATTGAATTATCCTACACAATAAAATCGAACGGAACAAGGAAGTGGCATAAATTCTATTCGTACCCCGAATATGGCTTTGGGTATATTTTTATGGATTTAGGTAATCCCGAAATTTTAGGCTATTCACATGCTCTCTTTCCTTTCATAAACCTTCCAATATTCTCGCCTAGCCAAAGGCTTAAAATAGGCCTTTATATTGGCTCAGGGCTTGGATATATTACAAAGACATACCACAGAACCAATAACTTTAAAAACACCGCCATTTCGTCGCATTTAAATGCGTTTATTAACCTAGGTTCAAAGCTAAGCTATTCCTTGAACAGGAATTTCGATATTAGCTCGAGCGTAAACTTAATGCACTACTCAAATGGCACCTATAAAAAGCCTAATTCGGGACTTAACTACTCATTTTTTTCAGTTGGGGCTAATTACTACCTACCCTATCAACCAAAGATTGCAAAAAAACCGAGTATCTTTCCTAGTGAAAAGCATCGACTTTTAGCACTTTTTATAGCAACACAAAAAGAGGTAAAAGGGGCTGGTGGCCCAAAATACCCTGTAGCAGCGTTGTACCTTGAGTATAGCTATCCGCTTAAGGCGCTTTGGCGCATTGGCGTATCGGCCGATTTTATGTACGATACCTCGAATAAGTTTATTCTAGATTATCAAGGTGTTGAGTGGAACAGTCCATGGCAGATAGCCAAAGGAGGCCTAATGCTAAATACCGAATTTTTACTCGATAGGCTTTCGGCAATATTTGCTTTTGGAACATATGTTTACAATCTCGACTCGCAAAACGGAATAGTATACCAAAGGCTTGGCCTACGTTATAGGGCGAGTAACAGAATCTTTTTAAACGTTTCGCTTAAAACGCATTGGACCATTGCCGATTACCTCGAACTGGGAATTGGCTTTAAACTCATGTAAAACTATGAAAAACATTAATTTTATTTGGGTTATACTATTTGGGATTGGCTTAGTGCAAACCTCATGCATTACTAGCTTGTTTGATACTGCCGGAAAGGTTACCACCATTGAGCGTAATGCCGATAGCATTATTGGCATAAAAATGTACGATAGGGTAAATGTCGAGATTATTCAAGATACAGTAAACAAACTATTTATTACAGGCCCCGAAAATTACCTTTCAAAGGTTACTACCTCTTTTGAAAATGGAAGTTTAACCATTGAAGACAACAATAGCTACGGTTGGTTCACCGGTTACGATATTGAGCTTACGGCAACCATTCACGTTACCAGCTTAAAAAGCATATACTACGAAGGTGTTGGAAACATATTCTCAGCCAATACTTTGGTAACCGATTCGCTTAGAATACGATCGGAGAAAAGTGCAGGAGATATTAATTTGCACATTAACGCCAGCTACTTCTATTGCTATTTTAATCAAAGTGCTGTAGATGCTAAAATGTTTGGGAATGCAACACGAGCCCATTTACAGATAAACGGTACAGGTTTTATCAGATGCCAAGACTTACTAACCAATTATTGCTGGGTGCATAATCAGGGGTCGGGCGATATATTTGCAAATGCAAGCAGCTCAATTTCCGGAATTATTGAGGGAGCCGGAAATGTGTTTTTCACCGGCAATCCAACAAATACTTCGTTTGCCATTCAGGGAAGAGGAACAGGCGAATTTATTGAGTACTAAAAAAGGCTGTATTAAAAACCCAAAACTATAATTACGAGCGTTTATTCGCAATTAAGCAAGGAGCCTTCAATACAGCCTATTAAAAAAACAAAATTACTTAATAACCTCAGTAATAACTTTTGAGGCAATTGTCATTGGAACATCCATATTCTGACCACCCATATCGGCCGATAGGTTTCCGGAAATGTTCTGATTAACTGTTGAGCTAATGATTTTTCCTGTGCTTGGCTCAATGCTTATAGTACCCGACTGAGTTCCAAATAAATTAAAAGTTACCTCCATACCTTGCATATTCGACTTATTACCGGGCTCGGTTGCAATTGTTGAGGTTACCTCTAAATCAACTTTATCAGCAGTAATAGCTTTAACCACGTAGTTGTTAATAACGTTCAGCGTGAACTGTGTAACCACTGCCTGATTCTCAGTCCATTTTGTTCCCACCTTAATTGCTTTCTCTGGATACTTAATAAATGAGCCGCCAAACATTTGCTTCATCTGCTCATCGTTAAAACTTTGCGATAAGCTCTGCTTCATTTGGCCTTTCATGGCCTCGTTGTCGCCAGCAAGTTCAGAAATCATCGACTCGATCATTGCCTCTACCCCACTAACCTCAACAATTTCGCCTTTAGGCGAAAAGGTAACGTTTACGCTTTGGCCAACCAAAGCAGCAAATCCCATTAGCTGTGGGTTTGCAGGTGCCGACTCTTCTTCGGCAGAATCGAATGCAATGTTCATCCCTCCTGCAGCCATATTAATGGCAACTCGGGTGTAAGTAATTTGAGTTACAAAGTTTCCGCTTGCATTAACATCTTTAACATCAATGGTGTACTCAAATATTTGGTTCTGGTTAACCGTTTGGTCCATTCCTCCCATCTGTTGCGTGGTGGTTTGCTCAATAGTTGCCCTGTATTTGGTTACATCGCCCTTTTTTAGGTTAAATTTCAGGTCAACATCGTTTGCAGAAAAACCCATTGCCGATACAAGCATAAAAGACATGATTAAGCAAAGGGTTTTGGCTGTAGATAAAATCCGTGTCATTTTAAAAAGTGTTAGTTGAAAATTAGGTTTATAGTTAGTACAAAAGAACAAAAAAAAATAGTTAGCAAAACAATAAATGAATAAACAATTGTAACTAAAAATTTTTAACCTTTGAAGTTAATGGATGAAGAAGCCCCTCCATGCTGGTTAAAACAGCCTTTACTGATCCAACCAAAATTTTTGCTTCAACCAGAATAGGAACCCTATTTAAATCGTCGGTTACCCAAACAACCAAATCCTCTCCCCCTTTAAAAATTGTTCCTTCAACCAGCAATGCGCTAA
>CAZGQZ010000033.1:0-17171 GCA_964527985.1 uncultured Rikenellaceae bacterium
AAAATTGTTTAGAAGCACGAATTCAGCTTACTGGAGATACCATTGGCTATGGCGAACATGGAAATTCGTTGCACTACAGGAATAGGTTTAAGTAGTATTTTCCATTTTCACCTACTTTTTTACCAGTTTCACCGATTTCTTGTTCTCTGGCGTTCCATGCGGTTGTACTTTTGGGTTGTTAATCAATTAAAACAATTTCACTATGGAACGAATAGAGAAAGATCGAGGCTCATCGAACAACGCACGAATAATTGTTGGGTTAGTGTTTTTAACCCTTGGGGGTTTCCTTTTTGCCGATAGGTTCGACATTATTCCTTTTAACTGGAATCAGTACATCTTCACATGGCAAAGTTTGCTTATTGCAATCGGTTTAATTAGCCTTGCCAAGAATGAGTCAAGAGCTACAGGTATTGTGCTCATTTCAATAGGTGGTTTTTTCTTAGCAGCAAAAATCTTCGGTTTTCACTACCCAATTCGCCACTTTTTCTGGCCAACAGTTTTTATGGGGATTGGCCTAATTCTAATCTTTCAAAAAGGGGGGAATTCCCATAAAAGTAGGTTTGGGCACAATAAAGGTGTAATCGATATGGATGTAATTGACGATGTTGCCATATTTGGAGGCAGCGAGCAAAAAATTACATCAAAGAACTTTAAAGGTGGAAAGGTTTCCAATATTTTTGGTGGCAGTACCTTCGATATGATGGATGCAGAGCTTGCTCCCGGACGAAATGTATTGGATATGTTCTGCTTGTTTGGGGGTTCAAAAATAATTGTTCCTGCTGGATGGCGAATTAAAATTGAGGTTACCTCAATTTTTGGTGGATATTCCGATAAAAGACGTGTAGCACCTAAATCGGATAGCGAATCGGATAGAGAGCTTGTTTTAAAAGGAGTAGTTATATTTGGTGGAGGCGAAATAAAAGGCTACTAGTATTGAACAATGGCACATCCACTATTTAAGAGTTTTTTAGGAAGAGTAATTTTTATATCGGTATGGATAGCGATTAGCGTTATCCATACTGCTATTTTCCATTTTGTATACAGCGTTCCAGCGCATTTGGCTTTAGTTGATAGCGTTATATGGAACGCCCTTTTTGCAATGCTTTCGGTTGGATTGTGGTTTTGGGTGCGTATGTCCGATATTGAAATTTCGAAACCTCTCAGCATTTTTTTAAACCATCTGGGAGCTGCATCGCTTAGCATAATCGCTATAGTTTACCTTCATAGGTATATTCTTCAAAATGTGCTAATTGAACTTGATGTTTACACTCAATTTTTCGAACAGTTAGAATCGAGCAGGTATGTTGTTGGCTTTTTTTACTATTTGCTAATTGCATTAGTTTACTATTTAGTTTTTTACATCATCAGCTTTAGAGAGAAGATGCTGCGAGAGGCTGAGCTTAAAACCTTGGTAAAGGAAGCAGAGCTAACCTGGCTAAAACTTCAGATTAATCCACATTTCTTATTCAACAGCTTAAATTCAATTAGCTCATTAACCATTACCGCACCCGACAAAGCACAGGAAATGATTAATAGGTTATCGGAGCTGCTTCGTTATTCGCTAAAGCAATCGCCAAACAGCATGGTTTCGCTTAGCGATGAGGTTGAGAACTGCAAAAAATACCTAGCCATTGAACAGGTGCGATTTGGCGACCGGCTTAAATATAATTTCGATTACAGCAACGAAGCGTTGCAAATACTAGTGCCAAGCATGGTTTTACAACCATTATTCGAAAATGCCGTTAAGCACAGCGTAGCACAAACCGATTCAACATCAATAATTACGGCTCAGTTTACGCAAACTAGCGTTGGTGTTTGCGTTTCAATCATTAACTCTTTGCCCGAAACGCCTGCTAGTTCCATAGGGACAGGCGTTGGTTTGGAGAACATTAAGCGCAGATTACAGCTAATGTATGGCACTGCAACGCTGCTAAATGTTAATAAATCAATCGACAAATTTACTGTAACTATCGAGTTCCCCGATAAAATACTTAGTTAGCATGAAATTAATTATTGTTGAGGATGAGCAACCTGCAAGAGACCTTTTAAAGCATTACCTTGCATTTGACGAAACCATTGAGATTATTGGAGAGTATGCCGATGGCTTTTCAGGTGCATTAGCCATAAATAGGGATAAGCCCGATATCGTTTTGCTTGACATTCAGCTGCCAAAACTTAATGGATTCGAGCTCCTCGAGTTACTTGATCTATCTCCTCAAATTATTTTTACCACCGCCTACGATGAATACGCAATAAAAGCGTTTGAGCTAAATGCAACCGATTATCTTTTAAAGCCTTTCTCAAAGGAGCGGTTTACCCAAGCAGTGCAAAGAGCTAAAGAAAAAGTTGGAAACGATAAACATCAGGAGGTGAATGTTTCGGTTAAAGCAATTGCTAGTGAAATGCCATTGAATAGGGTGGTTGTAAAAGATAGCAAAGGGATACATATTATTGCTATGAATGATATATTTTACATTGAAGCTCAAGACGATTACATAATGATTTATTGCACGCAAGGCCGATATATGAAAAAGCAAACAATGAAAAGCATTGAGCAAAGGTTAAATCCAATGCAATTTGTGAGGGTTCATCGCTCGTATATTGCCAATGTTTTGGAAATTGATAAACTTGAGCCTTATGAGAAAGACTCATATATAGCAACTATTAAGAACGGCGAAACCATAAAAGTGAGCGCTTCAGGTTATAAACTATTAAGGGAGCAACTCGATTTTTAAACGAGACAAAAGCTACAAATCCATTCGCTTAAGCGTTATGCCCTCAACTTTACCTAAAGCATCGTAAAGCTTATCCTGATCGGCAATTGGCCCTGTAAGTTCAAGCAGAACTAAACCGCTTGTGCTGCAGTGTTTATCTGTTACTTCATGCAGCCCTAACCTAGTTTTTATTGAGCAGCCATACTCAGTTAGAACTTTTTGCACACTACCTGCCTCTTTAATGCGATCGTTAATTCTGATTCCTAAAATGCATACTGATTCACTCATGGCAATTAATTTTTGTTAATTAATTGCAATTTACCACACTTTTGTTGTAAAATCAATACATTTGGGGCAGGTTTAAGAACAAGGTTGGTACTTTTTTTGTTGTTAAGTCAGGTCGTTTTCTAGCTTAATTATTCACTCCAAAACACTGTTATAATGGGTGCAAATAAAAGCATATTAGTTTCAATAATTCTTTTTTTACTCATTCTTGTTGGTATACCAGCGCAAAGCCAATATTTTGGACAGAATAGGCCAATATACAAAACATTCAATTTTAAGGTTTACCAAACACCTAATTTTGAGATTTACCACTATTTTGAGAATGATAGTATAATAAAAGAACTTGCTCAAGCAGCAGAGCAGTGGTACCATATGCATCAACATGTTTTTGGCGATACGATTAAAGAGAGAAACCCCTTAATTTTCTATAAGAATCATGCCGACTTTCAACAGACTACTGCAATTTTCGGAACTGTTGGGGTAGGTACAGGTGGTGTTACCGAAGCATTGAAAAATAGGGTAGTAATGCCAGTTACAGAAAGCTGGGCTCAAACCGACCACGTGCTTGGTCACGAACTTGTACACGCTTTTCAGTTTAACTCTATCTTAACAAAAGATTCTACAAATCTCAACTCGCTTAGGAACCTACCTCTTTGGATGATTGAAGGTATGGCCGAATACCTGTCAATTGGAAGTGTAGATCCTCATACAGCCATGTGGATGCGCGATGCTGTTCTTAATGACAAGTTCCCAACACTTGAAGAAATGAGTCGCGATCAGAGTTATTTTCCTTATCGTTATGGTCATGCATTTTGGGCATTTGTAGGACGTACTTTTGGCGATAGCTTAATAGCTCCAATTTTTCAAGAGACTGCAAAACGAGGATATGATGAAGCGTTAAAACGCTATCTCGGTTTAAATGAAAAGGAGTTCTCGGAGATTTGGAAAAAAACATACGTTGAGCATTTTAAGCTGATGATGAAGGATTCGGTTGATAACCCATCTGGTACCGAAATAATTCATAAACATAATGCTGGTTATATTAACATTTCGCCGGCTATTAGTCCGAATGGTGACTATGTAGCCTTTTACTCCGAAAAGGATTTATTCTCAATCGATTTATTTTTAGCCGAAACAGCTACGGGAAGGACGGTTCAAAAGCTCTCATCGGTTGTGCATGAAAATGAAATTGATGCGCTTAATTTTATTGAATCGGCTGGTGCGTGGTCGCCCGATAGCAAAAAGTTTGCTTTTGTTGGTTTTAGCAAAGGGAAAAATATGCTGTTAATAGTTGACGTTGATAGTAAAGAAATGCTTAGTGAAATTGAGATCCCCAACGTACCCGCTTTTAATTACCCGGCATGGTCACCCGATGGTGAAAGTATTGTTGTTTCTGGACTGGTAGATGGAGGTAACGATTTGTTTCAGTATTTTCTCGAAACAGGAGAGGTAAAGCGTTTAACTTTCGACAAGCCTACAAACGTTCACCCAAACTGGTCGCCCGATGGTTCGCAAATCGTTTTTGCTACCGATATTCCTTCCTCATTTGATGCCGAAAGCAAACGTACCCCCGGGTACTATTTGGCAACGCTGAACATGGAAACACTAGAAATTAAGCCCTACCATTTCTTTCCTGGGGCATCAAACCTAAGCCCTGTTTTTGCTCCCGATGGCGAGAATGTATACTTTCTTTCCGACAGGGATGGTTTTCGAAATCTTTATCGCTTCAACCTTACCAACGAGAGGCTATTTCAGGAAACAGATATTTTAACCGGAATATCAGGAATGACAAAGCTGGCGCCCGCTTTTAGCGTCGCCTCAAATAGCGGCAAAATTGCATACTCATATTATTTTGCTAGTAATTACTCAATTTTTGTGGCTACACCCGATGAGCTGCTAGGCATAGAGGTTTACCCAAGCATGGTTGATTTATCAGCAGCAACCTTACCTCCGCTAAACAGATCGATTGCAGGAATTGTGGATGGCAATATCTCAAAGCGTATGGGGCAACCTCAAACCCCAGTTGACTCATTTCAGGTGGCTAGGTATAGGCCTAAGTTTAAACTCGATTATATATCGAATGTAGGTGTTGGAGTTTCAACAGGATACATGGGAACCGGTATGGCTGGTGGTGTTGAAATGCTTTTTAGCGATATTGTTGGTGCAAATATGTTTCACGTAGGCCTGGCCCTTAACGGTGAGATATACGATTTTGGAGGTCAGCTTACCTACATCAACCAAAAAAACAGGGTGATGTGGGCAACAACTATTTCGCATATTCCATATTCCTATGCTTTTTACGGAAGTAATGGTGACTGGGTAACCGACGGTGAGAATGAGTATTTTGTTGATACGCTATTCTTGTATCATTACAGAATATTTGAATCGGTTATTGGCGGAATGGCTCAGTTCCCTATTTCAAAAACTCGAAGGATTGAAGCTGGAGGATACTTATCATGGTATAACTATAGGGTTGATGTGCATTCGCATGTTTACGTTAATGGTATATATCACAATTATACCCGCGAAAAGGGTGATGCGCCCGATGGTTATTCGTTGCAGCGTTTAAACACTGCTTATGTTGTTGATAATTCATCGTTTGGTTTAGCATCGCCTATGGATGGTTCACGACAACGTTTTCAGGTTGAAAAGGTTTTTGGGCTAGTTGACTACTGGGGAACTCTAGTCGATTTTAGGAAGTACTTTTTCCTTAAGCCATTCAGCATTGCTTTTAGAGGTTACTATTACGGAAGGCACGGAAAAAATTTGGATATGATTTATCCGCTCTACCTTGGTTACCCTTGGTTAATAAGAGGTTATGATAATGCATCATTTAACAGCCAAATTGCAATAGGCACACCAACAATTGGTCCCGATCAGCTAATGGGTGACCAAATGGCACTGGCAAATTTTGAGGTGCGGTTTCCGTTTACCGGGCCCGAAAGGTTAACTGCCATTAAGTCTAAGTTCTTTTTTACCGAGCTAGCCCTTTTTGCCGATGCAGGTTTGGCTTGGTACGATACGGATGATGTTGCCTTTAAGTGGCAGGCCGATAACCTTAACGAGCGGATACCCATTGTGAGCACCGGTTTGAGCCTCAGGGTGAACCTTTTTGGTATGCTAATATTGGAACCCTACTACGCAATACCTTTTCAGCTGGGTGGTTTTAAAGCCGGAACATTTGGTTTAAACTTTACCCCAGGTTGGTAGCATTTAGCTAAACAAAAAAATTAGTGCAACCAGTGGTATTATTAATCCTAGCACAACGAGAATTGTTCCTCGGCGTTTTATTCCGTTTTTCCCTTTAATAATAAATAACCCTGTAACGGTTATTATAATAAGCGATGCTGCAAAAATGTCGCTAAAAAGGGTCCACCAGCTACGTGCTGTATTATAGTGCAAAAAGTTTATTTGAGCAAAAAATGGTCGGCGTTTGGCTGTTTCAAGTTTTACTTCGCCTGTATTTAGCGTAAAAGTAATAGTACCATGTTTGGTAAACGCCTTTAGCTTATCGTCATTTGGGTAGTAGTAGGAGAGAATCTCTTCGTTAGTTTTGCCCTGGATGGTTTGGTTGAGTGATTCAATACTAATCTTTGAAGTATCGGTAGGTAGGTTTATTGTAAAATCTTGCGATTGAATTATGTAATTTGGATTCCAATCGTGAATGTGGTTTAAAGCAATACCCGATATGCTATAAATAATAACCATTCCGGCAAAAAAGTAGCTTAAGTCGCGGTGGAGTACCCTATTTAATTTTCTGAAGTTCATTTCGATAATAAAAATATGGGTCGTAACGCTAAAGTTACGACCCATAACAGTTAAGAATAATTTACTATTTCAGCTCTTCGTAGGTTAGGCAATCAACTACATATGCAAAGGTAGGTACTTCATTCCCTTCATCTACCTCGCAATCGGCAACGTGCGAGCCAGGTACTTTACGAACAATACCGATAATATCGACCTGTTTTCCCATAAGCGATGAAACAAATGCAGGCGACGATTCGGTAGCATCAACCTTAAGGGTTTTGCCTTCAACGCTACCAAATACGGTAAGGCGTTTCCCTCCGTGCATGCAGGTATGATCAACCTTCGCTGTAAAGCGAACTGTTTTTCCTTCCAGAGCAGAAGCATCTGTCAGCAACGAGTCAACCGATACCTCAATGGCATCGATCTTTTTCACTTCAACTTGTTTTGTTTTGTTTCCCGTTTCGCCACATGAGATTGCAATAGCTGCTAGGATTATTGCCGAAATAATTAATCTTACTTTTTTCATGGTTACTAATATTATTTGGTTTTTAAATGTAAAAGCTTAATACGGTAAAAATTGCATAGAGCAAACTGGCAAGCCCATTTAGTGTAGCAAAGGCAAAGTTAATTCGTTTTTCACTATTTTTTTTAACAACTAAATGTTGCATAACGAGAAGTGCTATAAAAATTGCAGCTGCAATCCAGTAGTATAAACCTGTATCAATTAGGTAGCCTACCTTAAGTGTAAGTACAATTACTCCAGCATGTAAAATTCCTGATATAATTCGGGCTCTTCTCCATCCAAGTATTGCTGGTATCGATTTTAGCGATTCTTCTTTGTCAAACTCTTCATCCTGAATTGAGTATAGTATATCGAACCCGGATACCCAGAGCAAAACAATAATGCTAAAAATAATTGGAATTAGTGCCCAACTGCCAGTTACTGAAAGATAAGCACCAATAGGTGCTAGCGATAAACCCAACCCCAATATAAAGTGACAAAACATTGTGTACCTCTTTGTGTAGCTATAACCCAAAACAACTAGAAGCGCCAATGGTGAAAGGTAAAACACGAGTTTGTTGATAAAAAATGTGGTTACAACAAATAGTAGTGCATTTAGCATGGAAAAGATAAACGCATTACGAGGGTGAATTTTGCCAGAGGGGATTTCCCTGTTAGCTGTTCGTGGATTTCGTTTATCAATAAATCTATCTGTAACCCTATTGAAGCTCATAGCTGCATTACGGGCGAAAACCATGCATAGTAAAATTAGTGCAAACAGCTTAGGCGTAAAAGTGAAATCGGTTTGGTATATGGCATAAAAGTAACCTATTAGTGCAAAGGGTAATGCAAAAATAGTATGGCTAAATTTTACTAACGACAGGTAATTCTTAAAGGCTAGGTTTTTAGGGTGATTCATGATTATTTATTGCAATTTTCGATTGCTATTGTATGGTTTAATCTACGATGTTTGGCAAATGTAGCTTACCCAAACTTAATAAGCAAATGGAATACTTATCTAGTAGATTATGGTGTTAGCATAAAATCTAAAAAAGATAGGATACTAAGCGCGAATTGTATTATGGGATATGCATAAACTTATGAGCCTGTAATGAAACTTGCCATTTTGGGTTGCTCATTGCATAGCTTACAACATGCTGAATAATGCTGTTGTAAACGCTCCATTCGGGTTGAAGGTATAGCTTACAGGTCGATTTTACCTTTTTGGCATTTTCCTCTGCCCATTCAATATCCTCTGGTTTTGTGATAATCACTTTTAGCTCATCGGCTTTCATGTGGATACCATTTACCGGTGGTTGTTGAGGTTTTGGCGATAAGCAAATCCAATCCCATTGGCCTGTTAATGTGTATGCACCTGAGGTTTCAATGTAGGTTTCAATGTTATTCTCTTTCAGCTTTTGGCAAAGGTAATCAAGCGGATACATGCTTGGTTCCCCCCCGGTTACAACAACTACCTTTGCAGGTTGAAGTAATGCGTTTTGAACAATCTGTTCAACTTTTACAGGAGGAAAGTTTTTGGGGTTCCAGGTAAATTTTGCATCGCACCAGCTACAGCCAACATCGCATCCGCCAATGCGAATAAAGTATGCCGCTTTTCCAGTGTGATAACCTTCGCCTTGAAGCGTATAAAACTCTTCTACAAGTGGAAGCAACTTTCCGTTATCTAGTAATTCTATGTCTACTTGCATGGTATCTGCTATAATTCTTTGCCAAAAAGAAGTTCTCTGTCTCTTATTGCGGCTTCAATTGCCCATTCTTCGGGAATAACTCTCCAGTTGCATGGTTTTACTGGGGAAATTTTACCGCTATTTTCAATCCAGTTCATTAGGTAAAAGCGCATATCTTTAGACGAAACGCTAATAATTCTTTTCTGTAGTTCGGCACTTGATAACCCAGCACCTTCGGTTAAATGGCCACCTCCACCATTGCCTCTGTATGAGTTTATGGCCACTCGGTACATTTTATCGTTTTTAAAAGGCTCACCATTTTCCATCGATTTAATGGATATCCTATCACCAGCAGGTTTTGTTAAATCAACTTCGTAGCTAATGCCAGCAGCGCTATCGAAATTATAAAAGCTCGATTTGAGTAAACCTCTTCCTTTGTTGTGCAGAATTGGTATACCGTTCTCATCGGTTCTAAAGAGTATCATATTATCGTTGGCCGATTCCATGGTTTTCATCCATAAACCATACGAATACTCTAAGTAGTTTTTAATCTCTTGGCCCGATAGCTCCATAATGTACAAAAGATTTTCGTAACCATACAGTTTGAACATGTCGCGAACATATACGTCGCCCTGATCAATTTCAGCATCAAAAAATAGAGGTGCAGCAAAGGAGACATCGCATTTTGATATGCCAAGCTGAACTTCGTGAATTAGGTTTACAAATGCCGAAGGGCCAAAGTAGGCATCTCTTGTGGAAATGGAATGGGTAAAAGTACCAATCTTTCTGTCAACAAAACGCTCCACTTCGCTTGTAAAATCTGAGAATATGCTTACGTAGTTAGGATCGGGTATCATTTCGTTCATTGCAACGAGCTTAGCGCTTATGCTCTTGTTTTGCAGATTATTCTCACTATCGAACGATAATGATATTGTTGCATCTGACACAAGGTGGGCTCTCGAACCTGGATCAACAATGGTAACTGTGTCGCCATTAATGTTTGTGACTTTTTTTATGGTTCTATCGTGGTCGTGTCCAATAAGGATGAGATCGAAACCAGGAACTTTTTCAGCTACCAAAACCGAGGCATTGTCGTTGAGTGGTAGTTTGGGGTTTGCGCCTTCGTAAGTTGCATCGTGCCCGGCATGAAATAGGCCAATGATTACATGAGGGTCTTCATAAATCCGAATGGAATCAATCCACAGCTTTGCAGTTTCAACCATATCGTCGAAGCGCATGTTTGGCCAAAGGCTTGGAGATAGCCATTTTGGAATACCCGGCGTTGTTAAGCCAAGTACAGCAACTCTAACATTGTTTTTTGTAACTACGGTATATGGCTGAAAGTAGGGTTGCTGGGTTCGAGTATCGATAATGTTTGCTGAAAGCCAAGGAAAAGTGAAATCTTCGGCAAGCTCATCGTAAACTCTAGGTCCGGCTTCAATATCGTGGTTCCCTACCGATGCTGCATCGTAGCGCATAAAGTTCATTACTTTTGAAACAATATGCTGGCTAGTTGTGTCGATATAATTTGAGTAGTAAACAGTTGGTTGTCCTTGCAAAAAATCACCGTTATCGAGTAGAATTACTTCTTGTCCAGAAGTATTTCTAACCTGCTCAACGTAGCTATGAACCTGCGCTTGGCCATAATCTACCGCTTTGTTGTTTATGTAATCGAACGGAAATAGTGCACCATGTACATCGCTTGTGTGAATTACCCGAATGGTAACATCGTGTTGGGCATAAGTGCTACCATATTGGTAAAGTATGGAGAGAAGAGTGAGTGCAAGAATCCTAAACATGACAAATTTTTTGCAAAGATATCCTTTTAGACGTTTAATACTGAATAAGGTTAATTCGGTCTGAAGCAAAAACCATTCCTCAATCATTCTCATTGTACTGAGAAATAGTTATTTATTGGGTTTTACTGAAGCTTCGAATTACAAATTTGTGTTGTAAAACAGCTATTTGTGGCAGGCGGGTTATTGCGTAAGTCTGTTGAGGTAGATTACAATTATATCGTCGTTGTTTCCCTGTTCTCTGAAATCGATATGTTTTAAGGTTAAGCTGTTTTTATGCTTTTGCCTTAGGGTATATGCGTAATCCTCGCCCGAATCGCTAATTGTTAATATTCTATTCTCTCTGGTCCAGATAAAATTCCCTTGCTTATCAACACCAGTGCTATCGTGGTAAAACTTTATAGTTTCGCCGCTACCCTCAACGGTGTTTACTAGTTTTCCGTCTAGCCACATTTCTTCCTTCATTATAACCCAAGTTCCCTCAATATGGTAGCTGTTTAAGCACGATGAAAGGGCTAGTAGCAAAACTGCTCCTGTAAAAATCCGAAAAAAGATACGATTTCTGAGTATTCTCATCCTACAAACAGTTTTCTGTTTTGGTTAAATGTTGCAAAGTAACGATGATTGACATAATCTCCAAATTCCTATATTTGTAAAAATAGCGAATATGCAGCATAGTGTTTACAGTAATTTCCTGAATTTTCTCTCTCAGTACGTTCATTTTACCGACGATGAATTCCGCTCGATATTACCTTACGTGAAGGTTGTTCAGCTTAAAAAGAACCAAGAGCTAATTAGCGAGGGACAAATTGCTAATGTTATTGCATTCACCAATAAGGGTTACTTGAGGGTTTACTACAATTTCGATGGAGAGGAGATTACCCGAGATATAACTCCGTTAAATTCGTTTGCAACTGCGCTTCCCAGCTTTATAACCCAAACCCCTTCGTATGAAGTGATAAGCGCTATAACCCCTTGCGAACTATTTGTTATTACAAAGGATGATTTAGAGTATTTGTACAATAGTTTTCCTAAATGGGAGAGGGTTGGCAGACGAATTATTGAGGATATGTTTGTTGAGGCGCAGCGGAGGTTGTACCAGTTTATTACCCAATCGGCTGAGGTTAGGTATAAGGCATTAATGATGCGATATCCGGATATGATTCATGATGTTCCGCTAAAATACATTGCCGACTTTTTAGGCATTAAGGTGCAATCGCTTAGTCGTTTACGTAAAAGTATTAAGTGGTAGTACTTATACCTTTTTTTTAACATTTGTTAATCAGCTTATTGCTTTTAGTAGATGATATTTGTGGGTAAAGTTTTACCTTTAAACCACTTGCAATGGAACGAGATCTTAGCAAATTATCATCAACAACCTTCGACTTAGCAATAATTGGAGGCGGAATAACCGGAGTAAGCGTAGCATACGAAGCAGCCTCACGAGGCTTAAGCGTTGTTTTAGTTGAGAAAGGCGATTTTGGACAGGCTACTTCGTCGGCAACATCAAAGCTCATTCACGGCGGATTGCGCTATCTGAAAAATTTGGAGTTTGGACTAGTACGTGAGTCGCTTACCGAGCGTAAAGTATGGGAGAACATTGCCCCAAACTTTGTTTACCCAATTCCCTTTATGGTACCAACCTACAAAAGTTTTAAAAGCAATAGGTTTATACTTATGATGGGGATGATTCTATACGATGTTCTCTCGTATGATAAGGGTTGGACTTGGGATCGTTCCAAAAAATTGCCTTTGCACAAATCTATTGGCGCAAAAAAAACACAGAAGCTTGAGTCGTGTGTAAAAACAAAAGGGCTCACTGGTTCAAGCATATACTACGATTGTCAAAATATTAATCCCGAAAGACTAACCCTTGCTGTGCTTAAATCGGCTGTTGAGCATGGAGCCAAAGCAGCCAACTATGCTAAAGTTACCTCGTTGTCCTTGTCAAACGGCATAGTAAGGGGTGTAAATGTTGAGGATTTAATTTCAGGTAAAACCTTTAGCATAAACGCCAAGTTAACAATAAACTGTGCTGGTCCTTGGGCCGATATTGTTCTCAACAATGCAATGAGTGGTTCAGCAAACCATCATATTAGGCGATCGGAAGGAATTCACATAATCACTCCAAAGCTTTGCAATTCGCATGCAGTAACCATGATGACAAAAAGTGGGCGGCACGTAATGGTTATGCCATGGCGAAACTACTCGCTAATTGGAACAACCGATAAGGAATACACTGGTAATCCCGATAGTTACAGGGTTAGCAAAGAGAGCATTCAAAGTCTAATTGATGATGTAAACGAGAACTATGGATGCAGAAAGCTACAATACGAGGATGTTGTTTTTGCCTACGGAGGTTTACGCCCATTGGTCGACGACCAAACCGAGGGATCATACGATTCATCGCGTAAGTACGAAATATTCGATAATAAAAAGGATGGGCTTAATGGCCTAATTACTATTGAGGGTGGAAAGTATACAACCAGCCGTCGTTTGGCTTTTCAAGCTATGCGAATGGTGAAGAGAAAACTAAACGTCAAGCTATCTAAATCCAGAACAAAAACCGAATATTTATCCTCATGCCAAATCGGAAGCATGGATCAGTTTTTAAGCGATTTGCAGAAACAGTATCCCGAATTCTCAGTGCAAACCATTAATTATATTGGTAAAAACTACGGAACCGAGAGCCATCAGGTTTTCCATTTGGCTCAACAGGATAAATTGTTGGCCGAAGTTGTTTCGCACGACGGATCAATGCTTGCCGAGGTTGTTTTTGCAATCCAAAACGAAATGGCCCAATCGTTAACCGATGTACTGTTCAGACGAACGGGTATTGGCACTCTTGGCTATCCAGGTGATGATGTTTTTTCAAAAGTGGTTGCAATTTGCAAGCAACATCTGAAATGGGATGAGCAAACGACGAATAATGAGATTAACCTTGCAATGAGTATCTTCAAGTTACCATAAACTAATTTTTTTTTCGATAAACACTAAATCACATAATAATTATGAGCACAACATATCGCGATATTCTTAAATGGGGCGACAAACGCGAACAACCCGTAGAAAAAGGAACCCTTGACGTAATTAAAGAGAAATTTGGTTTTACAGATGATGATTTTTCCGAGAAGTATTTAACCGGTGAAGAGCAGGTAAAACTAAGTAAATCCGTGGGTATTAATCAAAATTTGCTTGATAAGCTTATCGCTATTGTAGGAACCGAAAATGTTAAAACCGATGACTATGCAAGGGCATCGCATGCTTACGGGAAATTTTATGCTGAGCTGGTAAAATTGCGTATGGGGGAAATTCCTTCGCCTCCCGATGCTGTAGTTTTTCCAAAATCAACTGATGAAGTAACTCAAATTGTCTCGCTTTGCAATGAGCATGGTATTGCGCTTACCCCATATGGAGGACACTCGTCGGTTACCCGTGGAGTGGAAACTCCAAACGGTGGTATTAGCCTCGACTTAACAAAACATCTAAATAAAATTATCGAAGTAAATTCGGTAAATGCTACTGTTACTGTTGAGGCAGGAATGTTTGGTCCTGCTTTTGAAAATTATCTCAACAGTATTGGTTTCACTTGTGGACATTTTCCTCAGTCGTTTGAGTACTCAACTGTTGGTGGTTGGTTTGCTGCAAAAGGAGCGGGGCAAGCCTCAACGGGTTACGGAAAAATTGAGCATATGGTGCTTGCAGTAAAAGCAGTTACGCCCGCTGGAGTAATCGAAACGAAGTGTTACCCTGCAAGTGCTCAGGGATGGGATATACATCAAATTTTTGCAGGTTCGGAGGGTACGCTTGGCGTTATAACCGAAATAACCATGAAGGTGCGACACTACATGCCCCAAAATACGCAGTACGCATCTTTCATATTTAAGAATTTTGAATCGGCCGTTAGCACAATGCGATTGGTAATGCAAAGCGGAGTTGGGTTACCTCATCTGTTTCGTATTTCCGATCCCGAGGAGACCGAAATTGCCTTTAAAACCAAAGGTTTTGAAGGTACCCTAGCCGATAGATTTTTAAGGGTAATGGGCTACAAAAGCGGAAGCCGTTGCCTAATGTTTATGGCTGTTGATGGGAGTAAAGGTTATGCTAAACAGGTAAAAAAATCGGTAAGGGCAATTTGCCGAAAACATGGTAGTTTCTATACTGGAGCAAAACCTACGTTAAAGTGGCTCGATCAGCGCTACTCAAGTGCTTACCTTCGCGACCCGTTAATGGATTTGGGTATAATGACCGATACGCTCGAAACAGCGGTTATGTGGGATAATCTGGTTAACGTGTGGAGTTCAGTGAGAAACTACCTGAAAAGCAGACCCAAAACTGTGGTCATGGTGCATATCTCTCATGTTTACGAAAACGGGGCTAATCTATACTTTACTTTCCTTAGCCCAATGGAAAAAGGAAACGAGCTGAATGACTATACTGTGTATCATAAGGGATTGGTCGACACAATAAACGCAAGTGGCGGCTCACTTTCGCATCATCACGGAGTTGGTCGTTCACTAGCCCCATGGATGCAGCAACACCTTGGAGCCAACAGCCTTGGGTTAATGCAGGCAATTAAGGATCATCTCGATCCAAAATCGATAATGAACCCAGGAGGCACTTTAGGTTTCAAGAAGTAATTGTTTAGCTAAAGCAAAACTATCTATGGAAGATCATGTTATTGTTATCGACGCAGGTACCCAGTCCATTAGGGCGGTTCTCATCGATTTAAAAGGAAATATTGTAAGCATTAAACGAACAGAGGTTGATCCATACTTTTCTTTAGAACCGGGTTTTGCCGAACAGGATCCGAACTACCTCTGGGATGTGCTAGCCGATACTTGTAAGCAGCTTGTTCGGAATTTACCAGTACCAATTGAAAGTGTTAAGGGCATGTCCATAACAACTCAGCGAGGAACACTGGTGAATCTCGACAAAAATGGAAAGCCCTTACGTCCAGCAATTATTTGGCTCGATCAGCGTAAAGCTAAGGCAAACGAATGGCCTAAAGGAATTGTTAAGGCTGGGTTAAAAATGGTGAATATGTACGAGTCGCTTGTGCATGCCATTAAAGATGGGGAGTGCAATTGGATACGACAAAATCAGCCCGAGATTTGGGATAAAACCCACAAGTTTGTTTACCTGTCAGGTTTTTTTATCCATAGGCTAACCAATCGCTTTGTCGATTCCATTGGAAGTAATGTTGGCTACATGCCCTTTAACTACAAAAAGCAGGAATGGTGTAAGCCCGGTGAACTCAATACTAAGCTTTTTCCAATCGACAGTGAAAAGGTAGTCGATTTGGTAAAACCATCCGAGTTGCTCGGCCACATAACTGCTCAGGCTGCAAAAGAAACTGGGCTTCCCGAAGGGTTGCCCGTTATTGCTTCGGCAGCCGACAAAGCCTGCGAAGTGTTGGGCTCAGGCTGTATTTCACCCGAAATAGCTTGCTTAAGCTATGGAACTACTGCAACAATTGAAACCGTTAATCCAAAATATGTAGAGGTAATTAAGTTTTTTCCATCATATCCTAGCGCAATCCCAAATCATTACAATACCGAGGTGATGATTTACCGTGGATACTGGATGATTAACTGGTTTAAAAAGGAGTTTGGCCATAAGGAGGTTGAGCTAGCAAAAAAGTTAGGCAAATCAGCCGAAGAACTTTTCGATGAGATGATTAGCCACATTCCACCGGGTTCAATGGGGCTTACGCTTCAACCTTACTGGTCGCCTGGGGTGAAAATTCCGGGCGTTGAGGCAAAGGGAGCCATTATTGGCTTTGGCGATGTGCACACCAAGGCCCATCTTTACAGGTCAATAATTGAAGGACTTACCTACGCATTGAAAGAGGGTGCCTTACGCACTCAGAAACGGAATGGGGTGAAAATTGAGAAATTGCGCGTTTCGGGTGGGGGATCGCAAAGTAAAAATGCGCTTCAAATGACTGCTGATATTTTTGACATGAAGGTGGAGAAACCTCATACCTACGAAACATCGGCCTTAGGGGCTGCAATAAATTGTGCCGTAGGTTTAGGTTTGTACAAAAGTTTTAGCGAAGCAATTAAAAGCATGTGCAGGGTTGATGAGGTTTACGAGCCAATAAAGGCAAACAGAGATATTTACAATGAATTGTATAGCAAAGTTTACCGCAAGATGTACGCAAGGCTTAAACCGCTTTACCAAGATATTAGGGAGATAACAAATTATCCGAAAAAGATTACTTAGCAAGCCATTTGATTAGATAGTTGAAAAATTAGTCCTATTTTAGTATCAACTTTAATAAATAGGGCTACTGCAATGCTGAAATCACGGTTCTTGGTATTTTTCCTTTTCTTGCTGTTGCCTCTATTGGCCTTCAACCAGCAATCGGTTGAAAGCCTAGAGCAAAGGATGAACAATGCGAAAGGCGATGAGCAAATATCGTTAATGATAGAAC